>NZ_JADYWS010000005.1:211812-220340 GCF_015864715.1 Pseudoalteromonas sp. NZS71
AGAATGGTGGGTCATGATGGATTTGAACCATCGACCAATTGATTAAAAGTCAACTGCTCTACCAACTGAGCTAATGACCCGCTCTGACGTTGCGTTTTATAACAACTTAGTATTCTACGTAAATCCGCCGATAAAAGACCATTCAAAGAATGGTGGGTTATGATGGATTTGAACCATCGACCAATTGATTAAAAGTCAACTGCTCTACCAACTGAGCTAATAACCCGCTCTTTTTGTCGCATTTCGAGTGGGGTAACCATTCGTTTGCTGCGGGCGCTTATAATACTTATTTATAAAATGAGTGCAACCGAAATTGTCTCTTTTTTTAAGTTTTTATGTCTAGATGCACAAAATTAAACCGTTTGTGCTCAAACTACATGCAAATCCAAGATTCTTCGAGAGTTTCCATGTAGTTTGCTCGCCCTAACTAGAAATTTAATCGCTAGTGAACTTTAGTTTCCTAAACGATCAGTTGCTAGTTTTGCAGCGGTTGTACTTGGGTATTGATTGATAAGATCGCTCAATATTTTTTGTGCTTGCGCCGCTGAACCTTGATCTTGTAAAAGTGTGCCTAACTTTAGCATTGCATCTGGACGTTTATTAGAATTTGGAAATTCGTTCACAACGACTTTAAAGTGCTCTACTGCTTTTACACCATCATTTTTAATAGTAAGCAACTGCCCTAACCAATAATGCGCATTAGACGCATAGACAGAGTTTGGGTAGGTAGTTAAAAACGTTTGAAATTCAGGAATCGCTTGGTCATAGCGTTTATCTTTCATTATTAACGCAACAGCGCGCTCATAGGCTTCGTTTTCAGATAAGTCACTGCTATAGGTCTGTGCATTGCTTTGTTGCGTGTAATCAGTTGCGGGAGCTGCTGCTGGCTGTGTATAAGCCTGGCTCACGCGGTTTTCAATTTCTTGATACAACTCACGCTGACGCTGCAGTACTTTTTCAAGCTTGTAGCTTTGCTCTTCGGTTACACCTCGAATTTGGCTTACTTCGTCTTGTAACAAGTTAAGCTGTTGCTGTAACTCAACCTGCAAAAAGTTACGCTGTTGCATCATATTCTCAAGCGACGCTAATCGCTTCTCAATACTTGATTGTGAACTCGCAGCTTCTGAAACAGGAGCGGGAGCAGCCATTAACTGGGTGCTCCCGCTCAATATCATGGCTGCCAAAATAATTTTCGGCTTCATAATATCTCTTATCTTAGTAAACTAGTACCGCACGGCGGTTTTTAGCGAAAGCTGATTCAGTGCGAGACTTAACCATTGGCTTCTCTTCACCGTAGCTTACCACTGACATTTGGCTAGCTGAAACACCTAAGCTTAATAAGTATTTTTCAACTGCTTGGCCACGGTGCTCACCTAGTGCAATATTGTACTCTGGAGTACCGCGCTCATCTGCATGGCCTTCAATTAGTACTTTAACTGATGAGTTTTGAACTAAAAACTCAGCATGTGCACGAAGTAAGTCTGCGTACTTGCTTTCAACTGTCGCAGTATCAAAATCAAAGTAGATTACTTGCTCTTGACGAAGTGCTTCGTACTTTTGACGAAGTTGCTCTTCTGCTTGTTGCTCAGGAGAGATTGTAGCTACTTCAACTGTATCAGTGTTAGTTGATTGCTCAACAACGCCTTGATTTGATTGGTTTGCAGCACCTTCATCAATATCTGAAGATGAGCTACAAGCTGCTAATGTCATTACTGGCACAGCAATTAGCAGGCCTTTAAGTATTTTGTTAAGTTGCATTGAGTAGATTCCTATTTTGAGTAAACCAGTAATATTACTGTAAGTATGGCGACCAAGCTGGTGCCTTTACTTGTCCGTCTAGCACAGGTAACCGTGCCTTAAAGCGGCCGTCCATCGATACTAGCGCAAGTACCTGTTTATTATTATGAAGCGTGCTATATATAATCATCGAACCATTTGGCGCTATGCTCGGTGATTCATCTAGGCGTGTTCTCGTTAATACTTGGAACGCGCCTGTAGCCAGCTCTTTCTTAGCAAGATGGTACTGCCCGTTGGTACGGTTAACCATCACTAATTCTTTTCCATCTGGTGTTATTGAACCAGCAAGATTCATATCACCATCAAAGGTGAGTCGTTGTGACCTACCTGTTTTTAAATTTAACTTATAAATCTGAGCATTACCACCCCTTTCAGATGTAAACACAATATCTTGACCATTAGGGTGCCAAGATGGCTCAGTATCTATGCTACGGTGATTTGTTAAGCGTGTTTCTTTACGTGTAGCTAGGTCAAGCATGTAAACTTCTGTTGCACCCGTCTTGTCCTTAGAAAGCACTAACAATAGCTTTTTACCATCTGGCGAAAACTGCGGTGCACCATTAATACCACGGTAGCTTGCTATTATTTCGCGTTTACCTGTGTATATATCTTGAATGTAAATTTGGCTTTGACGGTTTTCAAACGTTACATACGCTAACTTAGTACCATCTGGTGACCACGCTGGCGACATTAAAGGCTCTTTTGAGCGAAGTAATACTTGCTCATTAAATCCGTCATAATCTGCAACAACTAACTGATAAGGCTTAGGGTCATTATCACGTACTATTACATAGGCAATTTTAGTTAAAAATGCGCCTTTTTCACCAGTCAATCTTTCATAAATAACGTCACTGATTCGATGAGAGTAACGGCGAAAACCACTTTCACCAATAACACTTTCACGCGCTTCCAAAATATGATCTTGGCTTTTAACTAGCTTACCATTACTCATCATTTGTGTGTTGCCACCGGTAATTTGGCCGCGGATCACGTCAACTAACTCATAACGCACTAAGTAACGCCCATCAGTTTGCTGCTCAACTTCGCCCACTAATATCGCTTCCACACCTTTATTAACCCAAGATGCGTAATCAATTTCGCTATCTTTGGTTGGCTGTTGTGGCATCTGCGCTACATCTACAGGTTTAAATTTACCACTGCGCATTAAATCGGCAGCAATAACACTGCTTAATTTTTCAGGGATCGGGCCAACACCTTGATACTTAAAAGGTACTATAGCAATGGGCCTTGCACCGTCTACACCCTCAGTTATTACAATTTCAAGTGCTGCATTAGCAACACCCACAAACCCAAACAGTAAAACTAAACAGGCTATTTTTATTTTGTTGAACATATCATTCCTTTAAAATTCTGGCTTGATTGTTAAATTAATATTCTTAAGTTGTTCGAATACGTCTTTATCTTTAGATACCGGTAATGTGTCGGCCATGCGCACTGCTCTTAATGCAGCTTCACATACCAACTTATCGCCACCTAATGATTTAACTTGCGTTACTAAACCATTAAAACCTAAACGAATATTTACTCGGCACTGTTGGTTTTTCATTTTTTCATCAATCAATAAGTTTTGCTGAATACGCGCCATAATTAATGCACGGTACTTATCAACTTCGCTTACCACTTGTTGTTGACGTATTTTACTACGGGCAGCCTGCTCTTTGGCAAGTTGCTCTTGTAACATTTGCTCTTGCATTGCTTGCTGGCGTTTACGTTCTGCCTCGGCTGCACGCTCTTTTGCTTCTTCTTCACGTTTTTTACGTTCAGCTTCTGCTTTTTTAAGTGCGTCTTCTTCGGTTTTACGCTTATCAGCAGCAGCTTTTGCTGCGCTTTCAGCTTCTTGCTTTTGCTTTTCGGCTTGCTTAGCTTTAGCGCGCTCTTTTTGCTCAATGGCACGTGCTTTTTTAGCTTGTGCTTGCGCCTCGGCTGTTTCTTTTTCTTTAGCTTTACGTTCTTGCTCTAGCTTTTTAATATGCCTAGATTCAGATTCGCGTTGCTTACGTGCATTGGCCGCTCTGCGTTCTAAATCGCGGATACGTTTGTCTTCAGCACTTTTTTTATCTTTTTCTTTCTTTTGAAGTTCAGCAATTTTTTGCTCAACTTGTTTTTGATCAACTGTAACGGCTGATACTGCTTTATCTGGCGTAGGTATAGCCGAATTAAGCGTTACTTCCATTACTCTAGGTGCTGGCGGATGAATGTTTGCAGACGCATACAAAAAACCACCAATTCCTAAATGAAGTACTATCGATTTTACTACTGAACTATTCATACAGCTACTTCCCCTCAAAGGATTCAGTCATTAATCCTACTGATGGTACGCCTGCATTTTTCAAAAAATCCATTAGTAATAATACTTCTTGATACGACACCTTACCCGAGCCTTTAATCATGACTGGCACGTCAGGGTTTTTCATTAACTGTAATTTTATAACCGCAGCAACATCAAGTGCTTCCATAGGCTCTTCAGGATCAGTACCTACGCTTACATAATATTTACCCTCTGCATCAATTGAAGCAATAATGGGAGGAGTATCTTTAGTATCAACTAAATCAGACTCTTCCATTTTAGGTAAATCAACTTTTACACCGTGTGTAATAAGCGGTGCTGTTGCCATAAATATAATAAGTAATACCAACATTACATCAATGTAAGGTACTACATTAATTTCTGCGACCGGACGGCGCTTTTTACGCTGATACATTCGCTTGTGCCTCTATTTGTGTAGCTGCTTGACGGTGTAAAATATTAGCAAACTCTTCCATAAAGTTAATATAGTGAGACTCAAGCTTTTCAACACTGTTTGAAAAGCGGTTATAAGCAATAACAGCCGGAATTGCCGCGAATAAACCCATAGCAGTCGCAATAAGTGCCTCTGCTATACCGGGTGCTACCATTTGTAATGTAGCTTGCTTAACTTCACCTAGTGCAATAAAGGCATTCATAATACCCCACACTGTACCAAACAAACCGATGTACGGACTAATAGAACCTACCGTTGCTAAAAACGATAAGCTAGATTCAATTTTTTCAATTTCACGAGAAAGCGCAACACGCATAGAACGATGCGTCCCTTCCATAACAATACTCGCACTTTGAAATGTATTCTTTTTATGACGAGCAAATTCTTTAAAGCCTGAAGTAAATAAAGCTTCAATACCTTGAGACTGACCGCTGCGTGACGATATTTCGTTATACAATTTACTTAGATCAATACCAGACCAAAATTTTTGCTCAAATTTCTTAGCATTTGATAGTGCATCTGATATTGCTTTTTTACGCTGAAATATAATTGTCCACGACATTACAGACATGGCAACTAGCCCTAACATCACTAACTGAACAAGCAAGCTTGCTTCTAAAATTAGGTCTAAAAAATTAAGCCCTGATCCCACGTTAAACTCCTAAGTAATTTCAAAATACGGCAAATTGGTTAATTTGTGTAAATATGACCGTTTATACGGTCAAAAGTTGCATCTAGTGTATCTAGTCCATTTCAAGCTGACAACGGTATTGCTATGAATAGGCAACAAAAAACGTTAAAAAACAGCTTTAGTTGGCATTTTCCTTTGCCTCAGTATTTTATTTAATCTTTTAAATAAACTCGCTAACTATAAATATGCGTAAATATATAAGTAAAACGTCATAAAATGCGCCGTTTATTCAAAATAAGAGCATAAACACTCAAAACCTATAAGCCTCACCTTCACATAACAGTAAAACTAATACCGAGCCACATCAAAAGAAATTACTTAAGCTAGAAATTTCATTAACTTATAAATTTAACGATTAATTAACGCGCAAGATTCAAACAACAATAAAATTCACCGAATTAGTTTTTCTAATCTGAAAATACAAATTTTCTAGTTTGAATAAAAAGGTGATCTTACGTATTATTCTCCCATACCGAACTAGCGCACTGAATGAGATAGTTTCATTAAGCCAAGTTCTTAGTAATAGGATATTTTATCGTATTACATTGTTTTACTCTTTCTGGATAAAACCAAATTCAGTAAAACGTAGTTCCCTGGATTACTTCCTTCAACTTGTTGTTTGCCCGCATTTTTTGCGGGCTTTTTTTTGCCTGCAATTTGGTGCGCTACATACTTTATTTATAAACTAATAATTGCCCTACCTATTTTACAATAAGTAATTCGGTTACTAGTTTGAATGGTACGCAGGATAGCTTCGCGAGTCTTAACGCCCTGTGAATTAACAGTTAACTATAAAGCGTATAAGTATTTTGAAATAACATTTGCAACAGTGTGCTGAGATTTTGGGTAAAATACCAGCCGTATAAATATTTGAAAGAAAGGGATACTAAGTCAATTACCTGCTGCGCAATAAAGCACAGCAAGTAATGTATATGATGAGGCTAGTCTTTTTTAGGAAGTAAACCAAAGTGATGATATGCACTGTCAGACACTATTCGCCCACGCGGAGTACGCTGAATAAACCCTTGCTGAATTAAAAACGGCTCTATTACATCTTCTATTGTTTCACGCTCTTCACCAATAGCTGCAGCTACATTGTCGAGTCCTACTGGGCCGCCCATGAATTTTTCAATTATGGCGAGTAAATATTTGCGATCCATATAATCAAAACCACTTTTATCTACGTCAATCATATCAAGCGCTTGCTTAGCTACTTCGGCGTTTACTGTACCGTCAGATTTTACCTGTGTGTAATCGCGTACACGGCGTAATAAACGGTTTGCAATACGTGGTGTACCACGTGAACGTTGTGCAATTTCGGTTGCGCCGTCGTCACACATTTCTAAACCAAGATAATGTGCAGAGCGCCCTACTATGTGCGACAAATCTTCTACAGAATAAAACTCTAATCGCTGCACAATACCAAAACGGTCACGTAGTGGCGATGTAAGCGATCCTGCTCGGGTGGTTGCACCAATAAGCGTAAATGCAGGTAAGTCTAATTTAATAGAACGCGCAGCTGGGCCTTCACCAATCATTATATCAAGCTGGTAGTCTTCCATTGCTGGATACAGTATTTCTTCAACTTGCGGGCTTAGCCTGTGTATTTCATCAATAAACAGTACATCGCCTTCTTCTAAATTAGTAAGTAACGCAGCTAAATCGCCTGCTTTTTCAAGTACAGGGCCGGATGTTGTTTTAATACTTACGTGTAATTCGTTGGCTACAATATTTGCAAGCGTGGTTTTACCAAGCCCTGGTGGGCCAAATATTAATAAATGATCGAGCGCTTCACCACGGGTTCGGGCAGCTTCAATAAAAATTTCCATTTGCTGCTTAACATGAGGCTGGCCTCTGTAGTCGGCTAAAAGTTTTGGTCTTATTGCACGATCTATAGAGTCTTCATTTGTTTTTTCAGTCGCATCAATTAAGCGATCCGCTTCAATCATGGGTTACTCACAACATTGATTTTAAAGATTCTCTAATAAGAACCTCAGTAGACATATCGGGCTTGCTTATCGATTTTACTGCTTTTTGCGCTTGTGGCAATTTATAACCTAACGCAACCAATGCCGATACGGCATCATCGGCTGCATTATTAGCAATTGTCGCATCGCTCATCGGCTCTATTACCGCGCTGTCACTAAATGGCGTAAATAAATCATTACCCCAATCTTTTAATCTGTCTTTCATTTCGAGTACTAAACGCTCGGCTGTTTTTTTACCTACACCCGGTAATTTAACAAGCGACGTTGAGTCTTCGTTATTTACACAGCTTACAAATTGCTTTGCCGACATGCCCGATAAAATAGCTAAGCCAAGTTTTGGACCAACGCCATTTGCTTTTAATAGCTCTCTAAACAAGGCGCGTTCAACTTTATTATTAAAACCAAATAATAATTGAGCATCTTCACGCACTACAAAGTGGGTGTAAACAATCGCGTTTTCACCAATTTTTGGTAAATCGTAAAAACAGGTCATTGGCATTTGTACTTCGTAACCGACACCACTTACTTCGAGTAATATTTCTGGTGGCTGTTTTTCGACTAAAATACCATTTAAGCGGCCTATCATAGTTATTTCCTTAAACGTCCTCTAACGGTTTTGCTTGCGCTACCCGCTAGTTTAATTAAATTTTGTTCTGAGTGAGCGTGGCAAATCGCAATAGCAAGTGCATCAGCTGCATCGGCCTGTGGCGTACCGGGTAGTTTTAAAATATTTTTTACCATGTGCTGCACTTGTGTTTTATCAGCGCCACCGTTACCTACTACTGCTTGCTTAATTTGCCTAGCTGAATATTCAAATACGGGTAAGTCGGCCATTGCAGCGCCAACAATCGCCGCGCCTCTAGCTTGGCCAAGCTTTAAAGCTGAATCGGGGTTATGCGCCATAAATACTTTTTCAATGGCAAAGGTTTCTGGCGAAAACTGCTCAATAAGCTGTGTAATGCCTTGATAGATCATTTTAAGCCTAACCGGAAAAGGATGATCGGCTAACTTAATACAACCACTGCCTAAGTATGTAAATTTAGAACCTTGGTGGGCAACAACGCCATATCCGGTCAAACGTGAACCAGGATCGATCCCTAAAATGATGGCCAAACAGCGCTCCATTGTTATTATTTTTAAATTACGCTAATAATGCCAGAGCACTGTATAAATTACCAGTACAAAGAAAAACAAAAATGCCCACGTATTAGGTTAATGCAGATCGTTTAAGCTAATTGAACGATCTTTCAAAGGGCTCATAATAGGCTACAACAGAAGTTGTGGCCTATT
>NZ_JADYWS010000050.1:0-14492 GCF_015864715.1 Pseudoalteromonas sp. NZS71
ATTCAAGGTTAAAAAGCAACCAACCAAGAATAGTTGGATACGTTCCTAAAAAGAGTAATTCTACAGCCTCAACGCCCATTTAAGAGGCAAAATATAGTTGGCTAAAATAGGTGAACGGAGTGAACAAAAGCCAACTATATTTTGTCCTGCTTGAAATTCTTTTTATGTTTCAGTTACTCAGGGCTTAATATACATTTTTATACTTAGAAACCCAAGTTTCCAGCCTTCGATAAAGCCAACTTTTGGGGTGATTTGATGGTTTACTACAAAGCCAGTTAGAACTAAAAAAGAAATAAAAACTATTCCATAGACCAACTCGAATGTATCTCCATTTACGATAGTTTCAGGTAGCAACGCCATTAAAGCAAAACTTGCTAGAAGGAATAAAACGACGTTAATAATACTAAAGAATATATATTTAAATATAAAACCAAACATATTTATTTGCACCTTCCATGATTGAAACATAACAATTTAGTCTACGACATTTGTCGTTTTACAAACCGACAAATGTCTTTATATTACAATGATTTTATCCTAGCTATAAAATAAACAACTGTAAACAGTTAGTTAGATTCGCCTTACCTTTTCTAAATGTAGCAAAACCCCAAAATGGTGGAGATCAGTAATATAAGACATATTGCTATGTTGTAATAATGGCTACTTAGTTAACAGGTTATATTTTAAATATCTGTGTTTAAACCAATAACGTGTACACCTCATAACCCTTAAACCTGTAACTCGTTATTGCTTATAAAATTAGTTAAAAATCACAATCCACTTTTATTGAATCCTGTGTATTTTTACTTCATATTAAATACTATTATTTCTCACTTACATACCTAGAGTGTTGCATGAATGGGTTATGGATCTTAAACCGCGTTAACACCCTACGATGAATTGACGTATTTAATAGCCTTAAAACGAAGAGGCTCAGCAGTTTTAAAATTTGCAATTAATAGCTGACTTTACTAGTTATCCACCTCATAGCGTGTTGTTATATTTATTAGAACGGTAACTCATCACCATTAAAACTATAAAGCTTTCCCGTATTATCAATAGATAAATTCAGAATAACGTTCATAACTCCAAGAGCCGAATCTACAACATTTTCACTTGCTGTAGAGCCACCCATATCGGTTTGAACCCAACCGGGGTGAACAGCTACCACAGCCACATTATCATTAACAAGTTCTTGTGATAAGTTCACTACTAGCATATTGGCTGCTGCTTTAGACATTCGATAACCATACCAATCCACACTTTGTTCTAGCGACAAAGATCCCATAGCAGAAGAAATAACGGCTATCTTACATAAGCGTTTTTTATTTATTAAAGGTAAAAAGCAATGAGTTAAATATAGTGGTCCAAGTGAATTCACCTTAAAACACATTTCGGCATTAGCGTAATTAATAGTATGGATACTTGTGTTTTCTCGATCCAAATATCCCGCATTATTTACTATTAAATCTAATTTAATATTTTCCTCATTAAGTTTACTTGCCAACGTCTTAATTTTTTCAGGGCAAGTGATATCCATTAGTTCAATAGACAATTTATTTGGAAACTTACCTTTCAATGAAACTAGAGCAACCGCCATTTCTAGATCTCTACAGGTAACAATTACTGTCCATCCATTTATAAGGTATTGT
Organism: Pseudoalteromonas sp. NZS71; assembly: GCF_015864715.1. NCBI lineage: Bacteria > Pseudomonadati > Pseudomonadota > Gammaproteobacteria > Alteromonadales > Pseudoalteromonadaceae > Pseudoalteromonas > Pseudoalteromonas sp. NZS71. Next base: position 1,653 of record NZ_JADYWS010000050.1, read on the forward strand.
CTGGCTAATTCGAAACCGATTCCCCTATTAGCACCCGTTATTAATACAACTAAGTTATTCATTGTTTATACCTATAAATCTTACAATTTAGTCTACGACATTTGTCGCCTAAAAATGACAAATGTTCTTATATTACAATGGTTTTACCCTAGCTATAAAATAAGTATTTGTAAACAGTTAGTTCAGTCTCAACTTTTCTAAATGCAGCAAAAATCCCAAATGATGGAGGTCAGTAATATCAGGCAAATTGCTGTTTAGTTGCACAGCTTGATTATTAGTTAAAAGGTTATATTTTAAATACCTGTGTTTAAACTAATAACGCGTTCACCCTTAAACCTGTAACTCGTTATTACTTATAAAATTAGTTAAAAATCACAATCTACTCCTATTGAATCCTCTGTATTTTTACTTCATATTAAATACTCTTATTTCTCACTTATTATGCTGTTATGTCATTTTTAAAATTTAGCCATGCACTTATTCTCACACTTGCTAGTACCTTACCGCTTACAAGCCATGCAGCGCTTGATAAAAATGAGCGTGAAATAGTAAAACAGGTCGATAAAAATATTCCTCAAGCATTGCAAGAAATAGAGCAAGCCGTAAATATTAATAGCGGGTCGCTTAATATTGAAGGTGTAAAAAAAGTAGGTGCGCTGACAAGTGAACAGCTTAAAGCCATTGGTTTTAAAGTTGAATGGCTGGATGGCAGTGCGTTTAACCGCGCAGGGCATGTATTAGCAACATATGAGAGTAAAAACTCCGATGCAATAAAAATACTGATGATCGGCCATATAGATACGGTATTTGCCAAGCACGATGACTTTACCACTTACAAACAGCTTGATGCCGATACAGCCAGTGGTCCTGGTGTTGCCGATATGAAAGGCGGTAACACGATAATAATTACCGCTCTTAAAAGCTTACAAGCCCTTAATTTACTCGAAAATGTAAGTATAAAAGTATTATTGACTGGCGATGAAGAAAGCAGCGGTCGCCCGCTTAGTTTATCTAAACAAGCTATTGTTGATGCCGCTATTTGGGCTGACGTAGCGCTTGGCTATGAAAATGGCGACAACAATATAAAAACAGCTATGGCGGCGCGCCGTGGTTATACCGGTTGGACGCTAAATGTAACGGCAAATGCAGCGCATTCGTCACAAATATTTAGCGAAAGCGTTGGTTATGGCGCTATTTACGAAGCATCACGCATTTTAAATGATTTTAGAGAGCAACTTGCCACGCAACCTAATTTAACATTTAACCCAGGGCTTATTGTAGGTGGTACAAATGCCGACTACGACAGTGCTAACTCGTCAGCAACGGCGTTTGGTAAAAGTAATGTAATAGCACAAACCGTGCATGTAGCAGGTGATTTACGCGCACTTTCGCCAAAGCAATTCGAAAACGCAAAAAGATCAATGCAACTCATTGCTAGCAACAGTTTAAATGGCAGTAAAGCAGAGCTTATTTTTGAAGACGGTTACCCGCCAATGGCATTAACTGATGGCAATAAAAAACTATTAGAATTATACAGCGACGCAAGCCACGATTTAGGCTTCAACAAAGTAGTAGCCGCCAACCCACGCAACGCAGGTGCAGCTGATATTTCGTTTGCGGCAAATCATGTTGATATGGCACTTGATGGTTTAGGTTTGATGGGCAGCGGCGCGCACACTAAAAACGAAACAGCCGATTTAACCAGCCTTGATAAAAACATTAAAAAAACGGCATTACTCATTTATAGATTAGGAAAACTGTAATAGTAAATGTATTTCAAAGATGAGCGTAGGCCAAATAATCACCGTCCTACGCTTGTACTTACTTTTAAGACATTATTTTAAACAATAATTCTCGCACTGTGGCCGGTTCAAACGGTTTATCACAAATAGCATCAACTCCCGCTTGAGCTATATTTGCTAGGTGCGTTTCGTTTGCCTCTGAGCTCACCATTAAAATAGGAATATGTGAGTAGCTATTTGAGCTTCTAACGGCTTCTGTTAGTTCTCGCCCATCCATTTCTGGCATATTGTAGTCGGTTACAATTAAGTCAAACGATTGGTTATTTAAGTGCTCAATAGCTTCTTTACCGTTTTCAGCTTCTACCGGGGCAGGTATTCCCATACCCGCAAGAACACGAATAATGTGTTTACGCGCAAAGCGGCTGTCGTCTACCACTAAAACTCGCAGCAGCGTTACGTCAAAATGATCAAGTTCTACTTCTTCTTCGCTTATAATATCGAGGGTTGCTTTGAGTGCGCGGGTAATGGCTTTTGCGCTAAAAGGCTTAGGCAAAATAGCTAGGACACCCGATTGGCGTAATTGCTCAAGGTATTTTTTATTACGCTCGCTCGATATAAGCATAAAAGGTTGATGCTCGGTGATAGGGTTTGATCTTATTTCTTGCAATAGTGAATCGGCTGTCCCGTCAGATAAATACATAGAGCTTATAACTAGATCAGGGTGATAACTTGCTAATAAGCTAAGCGCTTGTGTTTGTGTAGATGCAGTTTCAACTTGTTTTACACCACTTTCTAAAAGCGATTTTATTATTATTTTTTGCTGAACCTCTGAAGGCTCTACAAGTAAAATGGACAAGTTTGCTATTGCAGTTAAGTCGCTCATTCAGATCTCTTTAGTATTGTTATAATCAGGATAATAATAACATTTTTGACTCGTTAATATTATATAAAGAGATTGTAATATTTAAGAAAACATTATCAATCCCTTTAAAATATAGCACTTCTTAATTAGATTGAATGTAATCTAATGCATTCATTTTTTTATATGTGACGTTAGCGTGCAAAATATGTGCAGGCTCAGGGTCAACCACTTCAACAGGAATGTCGTAATTTCGGGCTATTTCAATTGCCATTTGCGTAATATTAACGCTAAACGAGGTGCCCATAAATACAATTTTATCGGCGTTGAGCATACGCTGTTGTGCTTCTGTTATTCTGTAAAGCTCGGTGTAGTACTCGTCAAATAATAAAACAAAGGGCTTAAATGAATGGTTTAGCACAGGCGTTTGGTTTTGAATATTAAATAGCTCAAAAAGAGACTCTTGCAGGCGGCTTTCTTCTACACTATCCCACGGGGTGGCAAGTGGCGTGACTGGCTCACCTTGCTCATGAAATAAGGTCATTTGATCAAGCCTGCCATGAATAGCAATGTAATTTTTATTACCCGCTTTGCCATCAAGCCCATCTATGTTTTGAGTAATTAGGTTTTTGTCACTTAGCCAATGGTGTACGTCGTTTGGGCCATGGTTGCGATACGCTGCAAAGCGATGGTAATACCATGCTAAAAACTCTTTAGGGGCATTTTGGTACATTGCGCGTGTTGCCATTTCCATAGGCGTATAATTTTTACTGCCTATGGTCCAGTAACCATCCTCCCCTCTAAAGGTGGGAATACCACTGGCTGCGCTGACTCCCGCCCCGGTAATGTAAAGGGTGTTCACTTTGGCGCCTCGTAACCGAGTACGTTAGCGCTTACTTGCTGACTGTTATCAATACCGCCAATTCGATATAAAACACCGCTGTGCTCAAGTAAACCACGATGATCCATGCTCTTTACTTCAACTGGGGATAAAATCTGCCATTCGTTTTTTTCGATACTAAAGCGCCAAACATGATCACTTGCTGATGCAGGTTTGCCGTCGTAGCCTATTGCGCTGTAGTTATATGGGTTATTAGAGCCTGCCATCATATAAATATTGCCATTATAGCTGGTAGCTGCCATTCGATAGTGAGCGGTGCCCGTTGGATGAGGCAACGTACGCCAATCTATTTTTTGTGGATTAGTTGAATCTATTGTGCCTTTTAAACACTGTGCTACACCTGCAAACGAGCGACGCGAATCAGGATTAGCTTGTGTTTTAACGCCATCACAAATAACAATGGTATTATCGCTAATTGCAGCGGCTTGGCCAAATACGGGCTCACCTAAAAATGGCGAGGCTTGTTGCCATGTATTATTTTGCGTGTCGTACACTTGCACTAAGTTTACGTTGCCGTCGTTATGCCAACCGCTAATTAGATAAATGAAACGCGCTTTGTAGCTCAGCGCGACGCTATCGTCTACGGGTACTGGCATGCTCGCAAGATGAGTGTAGGTATCTTTTATTACGTCGTACTTATATACGTCGGGGCTTGAAACTTCAGTATGACCCTCTGCTACCGTATAGCCGCCAAACACATAGGCGTACTCGCCTAAACCGACTGCGGTGCTTGCTAAGCGCCCTTTTAGTGGCAAGCTTGAAGGCACACCAGTTTTAGATTGCCACTGTGAATCGCCAACTTTAAGCGCCCACACTTTGTTATGCACTGACGAATGCTGTTTATCGCGCCCCAGCCCCATAAAGCTTAAAAAATAGGTTTGGTTTTGTACTGTAACTTTAGCCACAGCATTATTAGCAACTGGCTCTGGTAAAGCGGGAAGGCTTGCTAACGCAAGAGAAAAAAGAAGGCTCATAAGGCAAATAATTTAATAAGAATTAATACGCTCAGATTAAATTATTTTAACCTTGTGAGCCAGTATTGTTATATCTAAATAATCAAACGCTTTTGATTAGTAACCATATTAGTAGGCAATACTAATATGATTATTAACGTGCGCCGCATTTTGCGCTTCATCAACCATTGCAGTTGCATAATCAGTGACCGATACCTTGCTTTCGCCTGCATCATTAGTAAAAAATGTATTACTGCCGATACGGTAATCGCCTTCATTATCACCTGGATATAATTTGTGGACAGTTTATTTATGACGTAATTATCAGCAAACGGTAGTGCGTGCTTTCATCGACTTTTTAGCGCAGCACTGTCAAACCGATATTAAAAAATATGTCGGCAAGTAAGGCATTGTAGTTAAGGGCGCTGTGACTATTGTTTAAGCTAAGGTGATAGTTCAGCTTAGTTATTGAGGTAAATAGGTTACGTTATCTAAGCCTTGTTGTTTGTTTTTGTACATAGCTTCATCAGCATACTTTATGAGTTCGTGATCTGTTTGGCCGTGCTCGGGGTAATTTGCAATTCCTATACTGGGTGAAATATTTAGTAGTACGTCATCTAACTTAAAGACGGCTTTAAACTCAGTGAGGACTTTATTTTTGATTCTGACGGTTTCGTGGCTAGAACTTAAGTTATCTAAAATAATTAAAAATTCGTCTCCGCCTAAACGCCCTACTGTGTCGTAATGCCTAACCGACGCTGAAAGCCTTTTTGCTATAGCGCATAAAAGCTTATCGCCAATTTCATGTCCGTGAGTATCGTTTACTGCTTTAAAGCCATTTATGTCTATAAACAGCAAAGAAAAAAACGTGTTGTTTCTGGTTGCACTAATAATTACTTTTTCTAATCGATTCATCAATAATGATCGATTTGGTAGGCCAGTTAACACATCGTGCCGTGCCATATAATGGAGTCGATCTTCCATTACTTTACGTTCAGTTATATCGTGCGCGACAGCAATTCTTACTTGATGTTGCTCTGACCAACGAACAGACCATAATATATGAACTACTTGACCATCTTTTCTCATCCAACGGTTTTCAAAGCGAGGGTTCACCGTTTCGCCAGACAATAGCGATGTTACGGCATTATGCGTTTTATAATGATCACCTTCGTAAACATAGTTAATCATTTTTTTGCCTACAACTTCGTCGGCCGTATAACCAAAAATTTGCTCAAATGCTGCGCTTACAAAAACAAATGTGCCTTGTTTATCTACCACACAAACGGCATCAAGCATTAAATCGAGTACTTCTTCTACATTAATTAATTCATTTTTTTCCATACTTTGGTGCCTTCAAAGCAAAACCAAGCGAATTTAAGTATTCTATATACCTTTAATAAAAGCAAAGGTAATTGAAACTACAATAATAGTTAATACAAAGTTAGATTAATCGTGCACGTATAATTAATATCGCCCTTGTAAAAGCATGAAATGCAAAGTTAAATAATCAATAAGCGCAAAATACTTTGAAGTCCTTCAAAAATAGACTAAATTTTAAATAGTATATAATCATATAACTCTCAGTAACTTCTATTTTTTGACTCTTTAATAAATGTAATTGTATAAAATGTATCTACTTTATTTTTTAAATTTTACTGTTTTATTGGCCGAAGTTAAATTTTTTAACTACTACAAAATTAGTTGTTTTGATTTAATCGCATTTATACTTTTACGCTGTTAATGTATGTTAATATTGTGTGACATCACATGTATTACAAAAACAGTCATTGTTTTTGATTTTTTGATTGCGCAGGAGACTTTTGGGTGAAAATATCACAACGTTTATTTTGGCCATTACTTTTTGTGTGCCCTCTTGTAACGGCTGAGCCGTTTGAAGATGAAGACCTCGATCTTGATGCTTTAATGGGTATGGATGTGCAAGCGACTTCTGCGATGAAAAGAGCACAATCAGCATTTGATACCGCTTCATCTATTTATGTATTAAGTAAAGAACAAATTACTAAATCTGGTGCTACATCAGTACCTGAAGCACTAAAAATGGTGCCGGGTTTAATTGTCCGTCAGCTCGATAACAATCAATGGGCTATTTCCTCAAGAGGCATTGCCTCTCGCTTTTCAAGCAAATTATTGGTTATGATTGACGGACAAAGCTTATATACCCCAAAGTTTGCCGCTGTTTATTGGGAAACACTCAACGTTCCTTTGTACGATATTGAACGTATTGAAGTTATACGCGGACAAGGCGGATTACTTTGGGGAAGTAACGCAAATAATGGCGTTATTAATATCATTACTAAAAATAGTATTGATACTCGCGGTGGATACGCAAGTGTAACAACTGGTAATCAAATAAATGTTGATGCAAATCTTCGCTACGGTGGTGATATAAGTAACATAGGCAGCTACCGAGTGTATGGTCATTTAAAAGATGCTAATGAATCAAAAAAAGGGATCTCACTCGATCCTAACGACACAACTAAGCAAAATTCTTTAGGTTTTAGAGCTGACTTTACCCCTAATGATGAGTGGTCAGCACTACTTCAGGGTGATGTAACTCATTCCACACTTGGCCAAAACTACCGAGGTGTTGTCGATGAAACCAACGAAAACATTTCATTTTCAGATGATTTAAAGCGAACAGACACGCGCATAATGGCGCGCCTTGAAAACAGAATGTCGCCAGATGCCAATCAAATGCTACAAATTTCTTGGCTTAAACAAAATGGCTCTCAAAATTATATTAAAGAAGACTTTGAATCGATAGATATTGATTATCAAATGAACTTTATATATCAATCTCTACAGTTAGATTGGGGGTTGAACTACCGATACAATTCTATATCTTTCGCAGAAAGTGTATTTTTAGATAGCGATAAAAACTTTGATAGCCTCAAACAATATGGTGCACTTGTTCAAGCTCAATATAATGTGACTCCTGACACTCTCGACTTTATTATTGGTACTAAGCTTGATCATAACGATTTAACTGGCTGGGAAAATCAACCATCAGCAAGACTTATATACAAACCAGTAGATAACCACCTTACTTGGGGCGCAATATCGCGAAGTGTACGTACACCAACATTAATTGAGTTTAACGACAACTTTAAAGTTAATGGTACAGAAATTAAAGATCTTACCGGTTTAAGTTCAGGCTTTGACCAAATAGACGACTACCGAATTGCAACCTACCTAAATGGTAATGACAAAGTTAAATCAGAAAACTATCTATCTTATGAATTAGGCTACCGTTTTACTGCTAACGATTGGTCATTAGATCTTTCTACTTATTATACCGATGCTAAAAACGTAGCGGTTATTGATATGAATACGCATGCTGAACAATTCACTCCTATACTTGATTTATTTCTAGCAGGGAGAATTCCAGAAGTATTTCAAGCACTAACAATGACTCGTATAGATTTAGACTTTGCATCTGTAGCAAACACAACCACTAAAGGGTTCGACTTAGTAATATCATGGCAACCAATTAATAATCTCAATACTGAGTTTGGTTACAGTTACACCGACTATAACTACGATTTACCTCCTAGAGTAGAGCCCGCTATCGGGTATGACTCTAAAAACAGGCAGTTATTTGCAAAAGCCGATTATACATTCTCAACTGACCATAACGTATTTGCGACATTACGAGCAGTAAACTCAAATGCATATAATACTGATAATTACACAACGTTAGATGTTAGTTGGAATTGGCAGGCTACTCCTGTGTGGTCTACTGCAGTTTCGGGTAAAAACCTATTTTCAGGTTCACATATTGAGTACAGTAATACGCGCGAAACCTATACATTACCAAACTATATTGATGAATGTATTACGTTTACAATTTCAGCAAATTTCTAAGCTAATTAGATGATTAAATTAAGAAGTCTAATTCACAGAAGCTTGATAGCCTTGGTACTTTTAAGTACCAGCGTTGACGCTGTTGAAAAAGAATACATGCTAAAAGCAGGCTTCTTGTATAACTTTGCACGTTTTGGACACTGGGATTCTCATTTAGAACCCCTTGATCAATTTACTATTTGTAGCCCTGATAAATACTTTATTGATGTGGCTAACACCGCTCTAAAAAATCGCACTATAAAAAAATTACCTTTACATAATAAATTAGTCACTATTGATGAAGTCACTACATCTGCGTGTAACATGCTATTTATCACCTCAGATACATTTGCTCAGTGGCAAAACATAACTCCTTTAGATCTAAAAAATATTATGGTCATTGGTGAAACAGACTCATTTATTGAAAATGGCGGCCATATCAGATTCTTTCTTTCCAGTGGTAAAATTCGCTTTGAAATTGCACCACAACAGCTTAAAGATGCAGGCATTACTATGAGTTCAAAAGTACTACGACTTGCACGCGTTGTAGATAGGTAATGCAATGAAAAAACTATTTGCATTAAATACAATGAGCAAAAAATTATTATTCATCTTAATGAGTGTCGCACTTGTATCAACCGCTACAGTAACCATTGTATTTAGTGCTTATGAAATCACCAGCGCTCAAGAAGAACAAATAGAAAGCCTGGGGTCGCTGTCTAAAATGCTTTCACCCAATATAACTACTGCACTTATGTTTAATGACATAGATGCAGTACAAGAGCTTATAGACCCAATACTTATACGCTCAGATGTTATTAGTATAATGGTAACAAGTATGAGTGGTGAGCAACTTGTTATTGCTCAAGCCGAAAATGAAGAAATAGAACAAAGCATTGAGGTTAATACCCCCCTTCAGCTCGATATGCATGATTATGGCGTATTAAAAATACGCGCTAACAACAGTTACATTCAAGATAGAATCACTTTTTACTTTAAATTTATAATGATTTTGATGGTCTTTACCTTTGCTATCAGCCTCATTTTATCCCTTTTGCTAAGGCGCCGCTTTTTAAACCCTATTTTATATTTAGCACAAACAGCAAATAAAATAACAACGTCACATGATTATAGCTTACGCGCTAAACAACTATCACAAGATGAAGTAGGACAATTAACCTCTTGTTTTAACGATATGCTATACAACATTGAGCAAAGAGAAAGTTCATTAGAAAACCAAGTTAGGCTTCGTACTAATGAACTTGAAAATGCAAATATTCAGTTGCAACAATATGCTTACCAAGACGGGTTAACCGATTTACCAAATAGACGGTATTTTTATGAGAAACTACAAAGCTTAATAAGTGTTGAAGGAATGAAATTCGCACTTATATTTATAGATTTAGATGGTTTTAAAGAAGTAAACGACAGCCTTGGGCATGACTACGGTGATTTATTATTACACCAGGTAGCAACGAGGCTGCAAAGCTGTATAACAACAAAAGATACAGTAGCACGCTTAGGTGGAGACGAATTTACATTAATTTTAGAGGGTGTAAATAGCCCAGATGAAGCATCAAAAATTGCCGAAGCTGTAAAAAGTAGTTTAATGCAGAGCATTAAAATAAAAAAAGAAACAGTCTATGTTACCGCAAGCATAGGTTTAACGTTTTTCCCTGCTGATGGTTTAACAGTAGAAGAGCTCGTTAGACGTGCTGATCAAGCGATGTATTTATCTAAAAATAAAGGGCGGAATCGCTATGAGTTTTTCTCCTATGCTATCGAAGAAAAAGCCACAGAAAAGCGTCGCCTGATAGAAGAGATACGCACTGCAATTGTTAAAAACCAATTTGAATTATATTACCAACCTATATTTTCAATTGATGGGAAATCAGTACCAAAAGCTGAAGCCCTTATTCGTTGGAACCACCCTGAACGAGGCCTAATAGGCCCCAATGAATTTATACCTGTCGCTGAAAAAAACGGATTAATAAACGACATCGGCCAATGGGTAAAATCTCAAGCAATTCAAGATACCGTCCAATTCAATGTTTTAAGTGAAAAGACAATTCAAGTCAGTGTAAATACATCACCTCTTGAAATTGACCGCGCTGGTTGCTGGGTGGATGAATGGATTGTTGCAAGTAAAAAGTACCAACTACCCGCCAACACTATTTTAATTGAAGTCACTGAAAATACCTTAATGGATCCAGATTCGTCAATACAGCGACAATTAAAACGCTTAAGCACTATTAATATAGACATAGCGATTGACGACTTTGGTGTTGGTTATTCTTCTTTGGCGTATTTACAGCGCTTAGATATAGACATTTTAAAAATAGATCGCTCATTTATAAGCGATATTGAATCAAACGATAATAGTATTGCTCTCGTTAAGGCTATTATCACTATGGCTCACAACCTAGATGTAATGGTGGTAGCGGAAGGTGTTGAAACACAAAAACAGTATGACCTATTAAAGCTGCTTGCTTGCGATTATATTCAAGGCTACATTTTTTCAAAGGCAATTACTAAACAAGAGTTTATGAAAAAGTATATAAAACAAAAAGAAGTGATCTAATTTATGTCTATCGTGCTAGATTTTAGCAATTCAACACAGAACACTTCTTTACTCTTGCGTTAAAATTTCATGTATTTAAAGCTTAATCCCAAGCTATAACCAGCGAGGGACTAGTTGCTTGTACTCTTTATATTGTATTGAAAAGCGATGAGCTAAATGAGCTTCTTCAACTAACGTCTGTCTATATATAGCTATAAAACCAATAACCAAACAGGTCAAACTAAATATACTAGGTAAGGCTAAAAAGAAACCCACCTGTGCAGCTACAACACCTAAATACATCGGATTCCTAGAGTATTCATATAATCCTGATGTTTTAAGCTCATGTGGTCCCTTAGGATCAATTCCTGAACGCCAAAGTGCTGCCATATGAAAATGTACAAACATCGTCAAAATAAAACCTGCACTCAATAAAATATCGCCAAATAATACACCTGGCCAGCCATTGAGAATTGGGAATAGCCCAAGGTAGCTATCTAACTCAGGTACAAACACTCTAATTACACATATAAACCAAATAGCAGCTCTGAAAAACTTAAAAACCATATGGTTCCACCAACTAGTACAAAACTTATCTCCGGGATAAATAACGCCTGATGGTGTGTCTCGATTTTTATAAATAATTCTAAATGTATAAAAGCCCGCAACAAAAGTATAAAAAATAGCTAAGTAAATACGTGTAAATTCAACTAGCGAAGTAGAGTCATCTAAAAATGTTTCATAGGGCATCTAGTTACAGCTCACAATCATTATTGGTAGTAATTTTAAAACAACTAACTCAATAAATTTTAGTTATAAGGTCATGAAATTATATTAGTATTCATTGCCTTCATAAACAAGTTAAGTCAGAGGTTTGTTAACGAGTAATCATTAACTAATACCATTAATTTAAAATAACTTTGATTTATGAGGATCTCATACTTTTTATATAATACCAATCTGCTTATATATTTGAATTGATATTATTCACTCATATTTTTACATTCTATATATGCAAAAAAACGACTATTTCGGTTAGGACTTTCTTTAATTTGAAGCTTTGTACAGTGCAATAGTGCCCTCAGCGTTAGGACGTCACAGTGAAATACTGCACTCGCATCGGCGATGCCACTTTAACTAGTTAAATTAAGTAGATTATTCACTGAGAGACGCTTCGCTCTAGAGAAATACCTGTATCACTTTTCTAAAAATGTAAAAAGCCGACTCTTTTTGAAACGGGCTCTCTAAAATGTGAAGCTTGTGTAATGTCATGGTGCACAGCGGTAGAAAGTCACGTAGCAAATGCTGCTGTATTGGCCGACTGAGATATTGAGGGGTTTTGTTGTGATTTTAGCGTCGGGAGTCGCTACGCTCGCCCTACGTGATGGATGTTGATGTGAGTGTGTGTTAATTGCGCACATTTCACTTTTCTACAGACGTAAAAAAGCCTGAATCTCTAGATTCGGGCGCTCTACAATGTGAAGCTTGTGTAATGTCATAGTGCCCACAGCGGTGGAGGGTCACGTAGCAAATGCTATTGTATTGGCCGACTGAGATATTGAGGCTTTTTGTTGTGATTTTAGCGTCGGGAGTCGCAGCACTCGGCCGCCCTACGTGATAGGTGTTGATGTGAAAGTGTGTTAATTGTGCGTATTTTACTTTTCTGCAAACGTAAAAAAGCCCGAATCGTTAGATTCGGGCTTTCTACAATTTGAAGCCTGGTAATGTCGTAGTGCCCACAGCGGTGGAGAGCCACAGTGAAATGCTACACTATCATCGGTCGAAGCTTTGGTTTCACTACTGAGTTAGGCATGGGCTCTTGGCTATTTATCAAATCCCAGACAGAAAAAAACCCGTCACATTGCTGTAACGGGTCTCTACAATTTGAAGCCTGGTAATGTCCTACTTTCACATAGCAAATGCTACACTATCATCGGCGCTGTTTCGTTTCACTACTG
>NZ_JADYWS010000051.1:0-14194 GCF_015864715.1 Pseudoalteromonas sp. NZS71
TGAGCAGCCTGATAACCTTGAGGCGCTGTTACCTTGGAACATTAAGAAAGGCTAGGTGTCGTTAGCTAGACGCTTACGAACTAAGGGAATCTATTGAGGATACATTACCGCCAGAACTAAAAGGATTTATTGATGTTTTTGTTTTGGATGTATCGCGCCATTAATTATTTTTAGTGAAATATGATGCTAGCGCATTAGTTTATAGCTGGCAGGAATATTTGGCATAGAAAAACTTATCCCAAACTCTAAGGTTTAACAAACCCCGAAACTTATATTTGTCCAAAAACGAGTTTATCTGACTGTCTGCTTCTCGCTCAAATAAGACCCCGAAAAGTGGCTCATATAGCTATCAAGGTTAACGCTTTCAAAAAACAGAGCATATTTCCGATAACTACCTTTGAAGCCCTAGAAACGGAAGTTTACTTCCGAAATATGGCAATATAGGCTTAAAATCGGAAGTATTCTTCCGTTTTGTACTTTAAGATTATAAGCCGGTGTCTAGTGAAAGCTGGGAAATCCAAACTCGTTTCTGCACCAAAACGAGTTACTAAAAACTCATATTGCATTTTGGTAGACTGAATATTCAAACAAGTCCTAAAGCAAAGTTCGGATTACACAATAGAATACGTTGGATTATTGCCGACTTTCCAAGAAATCACGTTTTTTCTCAGACTCAATATACTTTAATTTATACTCTATACGTTTTTCGATATTTGAACGATGTTCTAATAAATCAACAGAATTTAACAAAGGTAATAGCGTGATAAGATAATTCTTTTCTTATTCCAATGGTTAAAGTTCGTTGTTAATAAGGAATGATTCAACCCAATTGACTGCGGCCACTCGCAATTCTTCGATTGATTTTGTAGGCACTAACTTTTCATCTTCCCAATTACCACTATCTATAAAAATGTGACCGCTACCATCGGGCTCAATATGAATAGTTGTATAAAGCATTCCTACGATCCAGTCCTCTTCTGGACAACTGCATTCATCACTCTGTCTTGACTCAATGAACTCATAGCAATGACTCATTTGTGCAAACGAACCATCCATATAAACCCTTAATCCAATTTCACTAACTTGTATTCAGTTTTACCTGCTCTGATAGTGCATTCGTCCTCACTACCTTGTAATTCCAGATCGAAATTGATTGGATAAATGGCTGCTACAATATAGTGCTCGCCGACAACAAACTTATCATCGTTTATGCAGCTACCTTCTTTGCGACCAAGCCACTCGACCTTATCACCAATAGCAACCTTGCCATGTAGAGCTATGACATTGCCGTTAATACCACAGACTACTGAACCATATTTTCGGCTTTCTACCACCATTACGCTCTCCTTATTCCAACCGTTATTTATAGTGAATAGCTAGCTGAATTTAATAATTGTAAAAATATATTCCAAGGCCACAGAGCCCCCACAATATAGCAATCATTAGGTGAGTATTTCTAATAAAGAAATTGTCATTTTCAGAATTTGATTTGATATTATTTTCTTCGTTTGCCATAACTTACTCCCGTATTCCAATTAAACTATTCCACAAAACTTAAAGTGTAGCGGTCTGTTATCTCAGTAATTCCACCACACACAGCTACAAATGCTAAATCACTAGCAATAAGCCAGTGCTTTGCCAGTTCATCGCTCATACACTCTTCTTCAATAAATAACTTGTCTTCACAGCTATTGAGTGCTTCTGAGGCAATCACATTCTGATTTTCGAAGTAACAATGCATAATAGAGTTTGCTAGTTTCGATTGCTCCAACAATGGTTTGTTTTCGTAATTGATTATGATTTTTAAATCCATAAGGCCGTATTCCAATTAAGCTATTTCTTCTTTTTATTCCATACGTTCAGAGCGTTTTTAAGGTACTGAATTGGCTCAGGCATAGGATGTGTCTTCCCTGGCTTAGTTTTGCGTTCATGTTTCGCATGTTCACGCTCAATCTTGCTCCAATCCTTCGGGTAAAGCTCTTGAAACTTATTAATGAAGTCATCGAATGAATATCCTTCGTTTAACTCACCAACCACATTTTCGATTTTTTCATCTTTCTTCGTTATTACAGCCATTATTTTTCCCTTAAAGCCAGTTGAACATTTTACTTTTGTGAGTAGCGCTTAATTAAACGCCACTGGCAAAAGCTTGAATTGCAACCCTATACACCATGCCTTAAATTAATGAACTCTAAAACACTTTAAGCAATTAATAAGCTTTATGTTCATGAAAAATAACTCCATCAGAGCTCAGCTCTAATGACCAAGCATATTTCCCAGTTTTACCATCAAAATTATGAATAACCCAAGGCTTATGAGTTCCTTCTTGATATCTCCGGCCCAATTCGATAGCGAGAGTTGATTGCACCGATAAGAAAAAGTGGATTTTCTTTACATTATGCTTAGCTGAAAGGAAATCTATCGATTTGAGTAAGGAGCCAGATATTCTTTTGAGATTTTCTTGGTTTAAAATTAAATTGCGTACTAATTTTATTTCTGTCGATATAAAATTAGTACTGTTTTGTAGCGAAATAGGTAGTTGAGCTTTATGGATCTCCGTAGATAACCCTAATGCAATTCCTATATCACCAGTCTCGTTTGGCTCAGCTAATAGCTTGGTATCACAAAGTTTTATATCCAAGTCTTCATCGTTCAATAGTCTCCAAGAGTCTGTGCTATGAATTTTGTCAAAATAAAATATGTTGCTAGCATTTCTCAACAAAGCTCCATAAGCAACTAAAAATGGGATACGAGCTAAGCCACCGATGTAGAGTTTTTCACATTTATCGTGAAGTACAAACCTCTTGAATAAATCCACACAAACTTCAGCGTTATAACGTTCAACTTGTTTTTCAGTATCATTGTTTACACTCAGAACTACTACTTCCCTCGCTTTGCGATGCTCTGACTTACTTAAAATATTCTCGGGAAAATCTATACTTACCCCTGGGAGGCCTGAAATTAAAACCCTAGCAGTATTTCGAGCAAAAGCTTTTAATTCCCAAAAAATCATATAACTACCTATTAACATAGGAGCAAATGATAGAATGAAAGTCATCCATGTCATCTCATTTCTTGTCCACTCAGCCCCTAAAAAAGCAACTTCAGGAGGAAGTATTATTCTTACACAGAATGTTGAGAGTGGACTGATGAAAATAGAAGCCCCAACTAACTTTGCACCAGTTGCTGATAAAGGGTATGACTTACGTTTGAAATCCAATAGTCTTTCAAAAAACCACTTTATACGGCTAAATATATGACGTTCACCCAACTTGGTACTCTCCAATTAACAATATTTGTGGTTTGGAACTTGAATTTTCGCCCATCCAAATTCTAATATGAGTTTGACCTAGAATAACAAAAAACAAACGATTCCCTTCAAATTTTGAGTACCTTAACGCGCTTTCCCAATCATATTTATCGACGCATGAATAGTCTGGTATTGGTTCAGGATGGGTATGCCAAAGACCAACATAAGTAGAGTGCTTGTTACTTTCTAGCCATATCTTATTTACGATAGAGTTATGTCCCTCAGAGCGATAAAACTGACAACGTCCTTGTCTATCTGATTCTTGAGGCTCAGTCAGATCGTCTATCAATAAAGCTCCTTCCGAATTTAGATGCTTACCAATTAAAACGCCTCCTGATTCAGGACTTGTACTCTCTAATTGCTTGAATTTGTATATACGTTTTAGCAAATTGGTAGATATACGAACTAATCCATATCCTTTAACATCGATTTGCCATTCTTTACACATTACAAACCCTACATTCGCTATTTCTTGTTAGAGATATACGTTCTTTTAAAGGCATCTTTTTATATTTATCCGTAACAGTTAAATCGGCTGAATTGTCACCTTTCCAACTTTCTGCAATGCTAGCCCTATTATTTTTCAAAATATATAAAGCTAGTGTAGCAGCCAATTCTGCGGTTCTATTTGAGTCTATAAATGAGAATGGAGTAAAAACTCCCGCACAACCAGTCAGGTTTTTCGATATAGGCTGACCAACTTTTAGAAGCGATAAATCACTTTGAGCATTTAGCTGCTTATCCTTTGTATATAAACATTCATAACAACTACAATGAAGATCGACTGCAATAGCATGTCCACCAATACCTGCGGCTTCACTCCAGCAAAAGACAGCATATTTATAGTTATGGCGTTTCAATAAATTATTTAGTTCCAAATTTACTGATGGAGAGCCCACAGCAACAATAACTACATCACAATTCTTTACATTATTAAAACTTACTACCTCATTGAATTTTTTAGGTATTGAATTCACTTTGATATAAGGCAAAGACTGTTCAATACGAAGTTTTAGTGCAGAAACCTTACTAAAACTACTAACGATACCTGACTTTTCATCTGGTTTATAGTTAAGCTCTCCACCACCTAAATGATGTCTATAAATGTTATCGGGGCTTAAACTATCGAAGTCAATTAACGTTAATTCACCTACACCAGCTTTTCCTAACATATTGGATATTTGGCTCCCAACAGAACCACAACCAATAATTGCCACTTTCTTTTCGCTAAAGGATTGATCTCCACCACCTCGTTCTATTAGATACTCTTTTGAATTTCTTAATATCGAGTATAGCTCTAGTTCCCAATCTATTGATGTACTTAGCAGCGGATGTTCACAGTGATGACTGGAAGTAAACTTCAGTAAAAACTGAGTTCTTTCACCACTTGTTCTGGGCATAGTTAAAAAGATATAAAAAGTATTATATGGGCGGTATTTCTTTGCTAACCTGAGCGCTCTTTGCCAATTTTTTTTACTTACCAATTCGAGAAGAGAAATAAAATACTTAACATTAAAATCTTTCCCTGAAGCGGGTGGGAGCTTTGCACCATCCAATGGCAGATGCATTATTTTTTCTCTACGGCACTTATCTAATGATTCTATATTACTAAATCGAAGAGGTAATGATTCATTTTTATGTGAAATCATAATAGGGCTAGAATACTTTCGGCCTTTTATTTTTTCAGGTTGACTCACCCTCATATATAAAGTTTCTGTGGATTTACTTGGATGATAAAAACTATATACTTTTTTTACTGGAGCAAAATAACCTTCCAGCTCATCTAACAATTCATCTTGATATATTTTTAAGCTGATACGATCTAGAAGCTTTACAATATCTTCAATATAAAGAGCTAGCACTTCATTTGGTCTAGAGTAGTCTGTAAATAAGCTGTCACTTTCTTCTAAGCAAATAACACCGGATTGGTTAACATGTGGTAGCACCCCAATCAAATCAGTGTTACGTAATACCGCTTTAGGTAAACTGTATGGAAATCGATCTGGAAAATATATAGAAATATCCCATAATAATTTCTTACCAATTAAGTGAAAATTAAACTTCCTTTCTTCTTCTTCGCGAGACAGCTTAATACATGGCAACTGAAGTACTGAAATCAGGCCCTGTAACTCAGAGTGAGTCATGCATTATTTCCAGTTGTTACATAGGGTGGCGTATTAGACTGTTTGCTATCTTCTACTAAAGGAAAATCAGTACTAAAAACTTTTCTAAGAATTTTACTACTTTCAACTTCAGACTCTTCATCTTTAGCTGCTTCCAAGGCTTCAAGTAAATTCACAACTTTTGTATAAAATGCGTCTTGCTGGCCTAATGTCATTTTGTAATAGACATTTTTGTATGGCTCTACTGGCAGGCTTATATCAATACACCATTTCAAAGTGCCACTTTCTTGATCCCAGGCTTGGTTAAAGCTACCTTTAATGTCTTTAACTACAATAATAAGAGCATCTAGATCACTATCTGTTTGGTATCTAAAAGCTTTTCGGGCCTGAATGGTCAAACCAATGGAAGGTGGTGCATTATTACCGTTGTCACTAAAAGCCTTGGCTTTCCATTTTTTCAAGAAACGTGCAATCCTGCGAAACTGTTTTTTATGCTCAGCTTCGGTAGCAATATCACTAATCCATTGTTTTAATCCTTTGGGATCTGCAATCCACCATTTTCGGTTTTCTACTGAGTACTCTTTCCCCCATGCAATATGATAATTTTCGTTGTTTTTAGAGTAGATGGCCAAATCAACATGGTAACCACTAGCATAATTAACTGTAATACATGGTTTGTTGAACTCAACGGTTCGATTATGGTGTTTATTAAGCTTATCAAACACCAATTTCTTGAGTTTGTTTGAATCATACTCACCGTTTGTTATGTCAAAAATAATCCCAACGTCTATGTCGTAGTGACCACTGATAGGCTTAACACCTGTGTTCATTGCATATGAGCCAAGGTCAATTTTGCTAAAAGTCAATGCCTTATCTGTATTAGGAATTTTCTCGTCTTTTAGTGAATTTCTGAGCTCACTTATCAGAAGGTCCCGCTTCTCTCTGAGAGTTGAATTTTCATCATACGTTCCCATCTTTATTGTCTCATTGAACTTCTCAAATTGTGTTTGTAGTATTGCCATGAGTACTCCCTTACTGGTTTAATTGCATTAACAAATCTATTGATGAATTTTTTAATTATGCTGACTTATTTTGAGGGAGTTGTCGATAGTAATTTTACTTAGCTGTTTAAAGTCTTTATTTATACGATTACCGCTATCTCATTCGCATCGCTAGAGTTAGTTATTGCGAAGTAACCTCTTAATAATTTCTGTTTTCACTTTTAGCTAGGCTTATGGATTACTTAAAACTATAATATTCAGTCATTGTTTCTGGAAGTTTATGCTGATAACGAAGGAGCCAACCGTAGCCCCCAAATTTTTATCTAGTTGTAAACGCGAAATAGGATCATTCAAGCAATTCATGATAATTCGAACTTCCTTTACCAAAACTCGCTCTCTTTTCTCCCAATCCACTTTTGGTTTTGGCTTAAACTTACAAGCTTTAGGTCAAGTACATTCCAACTAATGTGTTTTAACGGCTTCAACAGCCATTGTTAACTGGTCACCTGAAAAGGACGGTTTAAAACGAAAACCTATGCGATACAAGCAAGTCATTAGCTTATCAATGCTGAACTTTTCAATTCTCCCATTAACTAAATCGCTCACGCGAGGTTGCGTTAGCCCTAATTGAGCAGCTGCATCGGCCTGTGACCAATTTTTAGCATTGATAATGTCACGAATAACAATCATCAGATCTGAGCGCGTCTGTAATTCAGAGGCTTCTGCTTTATCTTCGGTTATTGCATCAAAGATATTTGAGTATTCAAGATTCATCTTAACAACCTTATTGCTTAACTTATCATCACTATATATCAGCGTTGATATATATACAAGCACTGATATAATTTATTTGTTCAATTCTTTTTGCATGAGTTTGTAGCGCTTTTTCGCTGTGTCCATTGCCTGTTTGTCTACCCCGTTAGTGGTTTTGGTAAATGAGTGCAAAATAAAAACAGTGTCAGCAAACTTTGCAACGTAAATCGTTCGATATGCTGGTCTGCCGTTCTCTATCAGCTCAACCGCACCAATACCAACACTTTCCTTTAAGTGCTTAAACTTGCTAAATGGCTCTTTGTTTTGACAAATAGCGTTTAAATCATTTGCAAAGCGCTTTTGAATTTTATCGGGCAACGCTAGAAACTCTTTTTTTGATTGATTGTTTATAAACTTAAATTTTTTCAACTGGCTAATGTCCTTCTAAGATCATTTATTCTTTTATTCCTAGTGGCGGCACTGACTTATACAAGTTATTCAGTGCATCAGTTAATCGCTGTGGATCAGGGATGATGTATGTATCAGTCATATCATCACTAACATGGCCTATAGCCATTTGTATAACGTCATAATCGACACCAGCATCAGATAGTAGGCTGGCGGTACTTTTACGCCCTGAGTGGCTTGAGCCTTGTTTAAAGCCGCAACTCTTAAACAGGTTTCTAACGTAGTTCTCCATGCTTGAGCAAACTAGCGTTTCTTTTTGCCCGTCTTGAGTTTGATACTTTTTGACGTTAAACGACAACTTAACCCAGCGCTTACCGCTCTTAGCTAAAAATAGAGGGCTGTCACCATTTAACCCGCCATAACTACCGTCAAGGGACAGCATGCCTTTATCTTTAATGCGTCTGTCACGCCAAGCTAAAATGGCTTGCCTTTGTTGCTTTAAAACTAAAGCACAGTCACGGCTTTGATTGGTTTTGGTGTAATCAGCTCTCATTCTAAAAATAGATTTCAGCTCGCCTGATTTAGTAAAAACATCTTTAACTAGCAACTGGCAAGTTTCACCAATGCGCGTTAATGAGCCGAACAAGAACCAAATTAAAGCTACGTTTCTCTCTGCGGTTTCACCACGATTAGCATTAGCAAGTATGTGCTTTAGCTGCGCTTTGCTTTCTATTTTCCCTGCGCCTTTTCTGCTTGCTTCAAGCCGCTTTACCGCGTCAGAAACAGGCCGTCTACGCACAGGCTTATGACCTTTCTCAAATGGCATATAACACCTAGTTTACACCCAATTCCAACATAGTATATTAAATAAACACCAAAAACCACAGGCGTTGTGTTTGTTGGTGATATTGGAATAGTGGTTTAAAGTAATATTCTTATCTATCACCTAGGCATATATAAATTTTCACATTGCCAAAGCAGACACTTGTCACTACAATTAAAGACAAATGTCTTAAGTGGTAAATTTATAATGAGCGAACTACAACAAAAGAGCACACGGCCAGACTTTCTCAATGTCGTGACGCTTGGCAAATTAAATACGCACTCAAACCCAATGGCTGAAATAGCCACAGCACAAATCGGGATCACAACAGCCGGTTTACGTGCATTTTCTACGTTAATGCATTGGGAAATGGGTGTTATAGCCAAAGCATTGGGAACGACTGAACGCACTTTATTACGCAACAAAGAAAAACCCTTAAATAAACAGATCAGTGAGAATGCGCTTGAAGTCGCAAGGCTATCAAGCTTTGGTGCGGCATATTTCGGTAATATCGACAACTGGAATACGTGGCTAGACACGCCGAACGTCCAATTTGATAACCAACCACCGCGTTCAATGATGAACAGCATCCGTGGCCGCGAATTGATACGCAGAGTTATTAACGGGCTACAGTATGGATTCACTGCTTAATGATTGTGTACCGTATCGGCCCCAAACAATATAACAATGTCAGCAACTGCCTTTCTGGATTAGGCGGCATGGTCGCAGAAGGCCGGTGGCATTATGCAGGTGCCCCTATCGTTTATACCGCCTCAACGCGGTCGCTTGGTATGCTTGAACGCTTAGTTAATGATTCACAAGAAATACTAAAAGAAAACTTGAGTGTCGTTCTTATTCAAATACCAGATACGTTAAAGGTACTAAGGTTAGTGGAGGGTGAGCTTCCTACCGGTTGGAACGCGTACCCTTATGCTGCAGATACTCAGTCACTTGGAAGTGACTTTTTAATGAATGGAGACTCTGCAGTGCTTCAAGTACCATCAAGCCTATGCCCGCAAGAATATAATTTTATTATCAACCCGCAACATCCTGATGCACGTAAAATAAAATGCATTGATTGTTCTGACTTTGTTTATCCAAATAGACTAGCTAATAAGCTGTAGTAAAACTTATTATTTATAAGAAGCACTTATTTATGTACCCATTGAATTATTTGGTACTATTACATCCAAATTTATTAACAGAGTATTATTTATGGAAACCAGCGAAGAGAAGATTACATGCCCCGGCTGTCGAGAAGATTTTTTGCTAACAGAACATAATCCAAACGGTGTTGGTGGAGAGAGAGAACGCTACTCATGCCCCTATTCTGGTTGCAATTTTTCAGCTAAGCAATATACGCCTGGCAGTTTTTCCACTTCTATAGACACGGAAGGGACAAATTAAATGCGACCTAGATTAGTCCCTACTGATGGCATTGGATGGATTTTTAGAATTAGATAGAATGGTTCTGGCGCAGCCTGCGAAGACAAAATAAGCGCCAAAACCAAAAACGATATTTTAATCTTTTATGCATTGCTCCTCAATAAAGTCCAAATTATCTTCTACATTTATTACAAAATATTCATTTGTACGAGGCCTATAAAAACCATCAAAATCTATTTTCCCTGCATTATAGATTTGAACAATGTCTTTATGTAACTCTGAGTGAGACCATGTTCCACCATAAATTTCCATAAAGATGTCTACATGATTCCCCGGAAAACTTAATAGCTTTAAGGCTCTTCTTGGTTGAGTTTTAAAAACAATAGGCTCAAGGTTAGGTATATTGTTACACCCAAAGTTCGCGTATCTATTTGCCTCAGCGTGATTGTTACTAAGCCACAATGTACCCTTAACTGGCAATCCTGGTTTATGCGCTCCACCATGGTATAAGTTTGAAGCTTGTTGACCTTGGTACATTGAAAGCTTTGAAAAATGCTCATATAACTTTTCATTGATAGGTGTAGGTTCTGCCATAGATTGAGTTGCTTCTTGATAGTTAATTTTGTTTTCAACTTCTACAGCATTAGCTGCTGGTTTATTGAATAACTTACTAATGAAATTGAGTAGCATCGGTTTTCTCCTGTTAATTGGCCACGTACTATCACTTAGCAAGTGCAACCGGTAATTCTTTTAAGTTTGTTGTGTAGCTCTTTGGCGCTAAACCATCTTTTGGCTTCCACTCCTGCTTAAAGCCCTGCACGCCAAATCTGATAACATTGTTGCCAAATTTACTGTTTATTTCATCACTTACGGTAGTCTTTTTATTGACGTTTGAAATGCCTGAATCAACAAACAGATTGAGTTGCTGGTGGTCATTCTTTGACAATAACTGGTTGAAGATCACACCAACTTTTTTGAATAAATAACCTTCCTGATATATTTGACTTAAGCCAAACATTGCGTATTTGATCAACACATCACAGTCAGCACAATGGAACGGCAAGTTAACTTGCATGCTCTTACTCAGCTGTGGTTGAGAAGACCTATAAACATCCGTTGAAACAAATATTGTTATGCTGTTGGTGAATAATTCAAACCGTCTTAACTTCCCGGCTCCAGTTGAAACATGTGAAGAAAGTGCGCTTTTAAGCTCATTTAAATCAGAAACAAGCTTACCCATGCTTTTAGAAACACAAATACTATCGCGACCTTCGTTTAGGTCCTTAAGCTCCACTGCATTCACACCATTGAGTTCTTGTATAGTTCGAGAT
This sequence comes from Pseudoalteromonas sp. NZS71, assembly GCF_015864715.1. Taxonomy (NCBI): domain Bacteria; kingdom Pseudomonadati; phylum Pseudomonadota; class Gammaproteobacteria; order Alteromonadales; family Pseudoalteromonadaceae; genus Pseudoalteromonas; species Pseudoalteromonas sp. NZS71. The sequence goes on from NZ_JADYWS010000051.1 coordinate 11,136, forward strand.
AAAACAACACCGAATTTTCGTTTTGCTTCTACTACATTAAAATTCTTTAATTCTAATCCCGACGTTATTCCCAGTGAAGAGAGCTTTTCGGCTGTTTTAGAACCTACCCCCCAAACATCTCTGGTCTTAACTCTTTGCAGTACCCAATCAACTTTAAGGGGTGTATCGAGCACAGCAACCCCATTTGTTTTAGCTTTCCATTCATTAAGTTTCGCAGCATGAGAAGCTAACTTGGCAAGTGTTTTCGTATGAGCGACACCGACACCAATGCCCAAGTTCTTAGCCAACGTATTTTTAATATGTAATGCGTATGATTTAGGGTTTGGAGCCATGGTTGAATCAATACGACCAAAGCTTTCATCAATTGAGTAGCGGTGGCAGTCAAACATTAGTTCTTCTAGTTCTGTATGAAACCGGTTGCTCATATCACCAAATAAAGTGAAATTACTGCCCCACACATGGCCATTACTGGTTTGAATTACTTCTTTTATTTTGAAGTGTGGCTCACCCATCTTTATGCCTAAAGCTTTCATCGGTTGATTTCGCGCTATGATATTGCCTTGATTTGAACTTAACACCCCAAGCGGAGTGGAATTAATGTCGTATTGAGGGTTAAATAACTGAATAAATGAAACGTATGCAGCGTTAATATCACAAAGGACCCACATCAGAAAATATTGATAGCGCTGGTTACAACGCCCCATATAACATTTTCATCCCAATTATTCTCATCATCAAATTCGACCACGATTGACTCGTACTCTTTGTTTGTAGTGGTAGAGTAATTTTGGTCACCCATTAAGAAAGAAATGTTATGCTATTTGCATACAAATTTGGGTGAAAAAAATGACAAAATTAAATCGTGCAACGTACTCCGCTTCAATCAAATTAGAAACGGCTCAACTTGTAGTTGACCAAGGTTATACACAAGAAGAAGCAGCCAAAGCGATGGGTGTTGGTAAATCAACCGTAAGTAAATGGGTTGCTCAATTAAAGCAAGAACGTAATGGCCAGTCACCATTGGCTTCACCAATGACACCCGAACAAATTGAAATCCGTGAACTTAAAAAGCAAATCCAACGCATTGAATTAGAAAAGGATATATTAAAAAAGGCTACCGCTCTCTTGATGTCCGACTCCCTGAACAATTCTCGTTAATTGAGAAATTAAATCAACGAGAGCGTTACCCTATTAGTGTGCTATGTAGTGTATTTAATGTGCATCGTAGCAGCTATAAATACTGGGCTATACGGGATACGACACCGACACCAGAGCAAGTAAGGTTAGAGGCTGAAGTTAAAGCCATACATACAATGAGTGGGGGCTCAGCAGGTGCGAGGACAATCGCGGCAATCGCAACGAATAACGATTTTGAATTAAGCCGTTATCGTGCTGCTAAGTTAATGATTAAATTAAAGCTAGAAAGCTGCCAAGTACCTCAACATTCATATAAACGCGGCGGTAATGAACACCTTGAAATCCCAAACCTGCTTGATAGGCAGTTCGATGTTGTTGAGCCAGATACCGTGTGGTGCGGTGATGTTACATATATTTGGACAGGCAATCGCTGGGCTTATTTAGCGGTCGTTATTGATTTATTTGCGCGTAAAGTTGTGGGTTGGGCAATGTCATTGTCGCCAGATTCTAACTTAACGCTAAAAGCGCTTGAGTTAGCTTACGAAAGCAGAGGCAGACCAAGTGGGTTGATGTTTCACTCAGACCAAGGAAGCCATTATACGAGCTTGAAGTACCGCCAACGTTTATGGCGCTATAAAATCACACAAAGCATGAGTCGACGCGGAAATTGTTGGGATAATGCGCCAATGGAGCGATTTTTTAGAAGCTTTAAAACAGAATGGATGCCAAAGGTTGGATATGGGAATTTTATAGACGCTAAATATAGTGTGAGTGATTATATCAACGGATATTACAACAATGTTAGACCGCATCATTATAATGCTGGTTTAGCGCCAAATGAATCTGAGATTAGATACAAAGACTCTAAAACTGTGGCCAAATTTTATTGACCACTACAGTTAGAGCTTAAAAATAGTGCCCTGCTGTTTTCAGGCTCTAACTTTAAACGCTTAACAACAAACTCGTTATCAAGTGTTGCAAGCACTATTCGACCGGTAGTGGCTTTTAAGGATTTATCAACGACAATAATTGCGCCGTCTTGAATGTCAGGGATCATGCTATCCCCAGCAACTTTGAATAAAAAAGAACTATTTGGCCGCGCCATGAGTAATGTATCCAAGCTAATTGGTTTGGATAAACAATCTTCTGCAGGATTTGGAAAGCCTGCTGCAGCTTTAAATTCGGAGAGGGAAAATAAGCTATTGGATTTCTTAATTGAAATTGGTTGCATACCGAGTACCACTGTTTGAATACACAGTTATTCTATGGCTCGAATGTATGAGAAGCAAGTTTTGGTACATTTATTTTGGTATCGAATATTTAGTGGAATGTGCCGCATCTAGTTTTAACAATTAATTCAATTTAGAGATTAATAACGAGTCAACTTATTCAGATCCATTATTTCAATATTCGTTTAGCCTATTTACGTTTATGAGTTATAGTTAATTTTACTGTAGTTACTTGGCATTTTAGATATGGATGATAAACAAGACTGGTTTGATGAATATAATGAGTTTGTAAAATCAGCGAAGGTAAAAGGTAAATGTTCCTTTTGTAGTACGGAGATGAAGCCTGTTGATGTGGTAGGTCTAATTTTTAATAGAGATATATGCGTGTGCGATAACAAGGAGTGTCGGGAATTTTTACAGGTATGTTTAAAGCCAGGTTGCGATAATTATGCAAAATCAGGAATTCTACCACGACCTTTATGTAAATGGTGTTTAGAAGAATCGGTAGCGCCAGTTGCAAAGACTATTCTCAAGGCTGTAGGTATGGCAAGCACGGCAGCGCTTACTTTGTACGTAAAAAATAAAATGTCAGATAAATAGTTACGCGGATTCAAATCTGAAGTGCATAACGTTTAGGCGGCTTTAGCCGCCAAGTGATCCTGCATCAATTTTGCAGGCGTTTCAAATCCAAGT
>NZ_JADYWS010000052.1:0-11089 GCF_015864715.1 Pseudoalteromonas sp. NZS71
TACCTCTTAATTGAAATTCAGGGATAGCTTAATAGTTTTGACGAGTTACTTGCAGGTGCACTTGGCTAGACGCTTACTTCATATTCACGTCCATCAAAGTCAGTATTATCTAAATGGTCGCTTAACAACTTAATACTATCGGCAGGGATCAGTTCAAAAGCTTTCTTACGCACATCACCAAAACTAAGGTTATCGTCCATATCTGTATCGATAAAATACTTTAACAAGCTACCAGCGGATTTTAATTTGGTTCGAACAATAGTGACATCCTCTACAATGCGTTGTTTAGCATAGCCCTTAGCTGATTCCGTCAACTTTCTAATCATATAGATAAAGGCTGATACTAAATTGTCGTTAGTTTCGCGGTATCTAAAAAATAAATAGCACACAAGATATAAGATGGTCTGGCTGTCATCGTGTCTTCTGAGCTTATAAACGGACTTATGTTTGACCAAGGAAGCATAATACTCAAGGTTCTTAGGGGATAATTCGAGTTCAGCAATAAGTACCTTAATTTCAGGGTAAAGTGAACGTATGATTTTATGCGTCTTCAGCTCTTGTGCTATTTGACTAGCCGAAAAATCTTTAGCCATTTTCTTTAATTTGGCTAAATCAGTAAAGGTGCTATTTGATTCAAGTAATTTAAGTAACGTTGCTTTTGTAGGTTGGGCTAAGTTTTCATTGAGAATAGTCTCGATACGATTTCGTTCATTTGATAACACTGTTGAGATAGTGTCTTGCAATGTTGTGTAGCCAGCTAAGGCTATTCTGTTTTGACCAAAATATGCAATGCATTCATCAAAAACATATCTAGGCTCCAAATTGATTTTTACAACATTATTGAGCCTTCTAAGCAACGGTTCCTTATCTATTTTACTTTGAAAAATCGAAAAGCCAGTATAGCTCAGTAACTTTTTAATTAATGCAGTTTTAGTTCTGGGGGGTAAATCTTCAGTATCAATATATTTATCATTGAAATACTTGGTTTTAATATAGTTATAATCAGCTTCAACATCAGCAAACGTAAAGTTAAACACTATAGGTCGTGATCTGAAGTAACCTAATAGTAGAATAAAATATATTCGTGTTTCAGTTTGTCTTAGCGTATTAATTAACTTCTGTGTTTCTTTATCTATAGAGAAGTAGTCTTCTCTATCTGCTCGGCTAAAGTTTGGTAATGCGTAAAGCTCATTAATTTCAGACTGTGTGAGAATTTGAATACGTTTTGTTAGTTGAGCAGCAATGATGATAAGCCTTTAAAATTATTTTTTGATAATCATACCTCAAATAAGTGATCAAATAATAACCTTAATGCCGATTTCGAGGGGATGGGCACAAAACCCCTATTAGTCGATTTGTATGAATATACGTCCGAGAGTAAATAGGTATCCAATCAATTACCTTACAATGCACTACACGAATCATTCGTGTAATTCTTTACTAATAAGGGATGTACTTACTAAAGCATACGCTCCGCATTCCAATGGAGTGCACTGAGCGTACGTTAAAATCTAGTTTCCATCTTATAAAGAATGCCTTTTTTCTATTGCAAATTTTAATGCGTTTTGGACAGCTTCATTTTGTGAATATCCATCATTCTGATACCCATCAACCCAAGCTTGGTAGTAGCTTTCATTATCATCAGATAAATCAAATACTTTTAGGGTTCTTCCATGAATACCAATGATAGTATTTTTAATGTCATACATAAACGTACCAAATTTAACTGGTGATTTTTTGAATTTACCATCATGATCAACTATTGGATTTTGCTTTTGATTTAGATTTTTTAACATACGGTTACTCCTACATTCCAATTATTTTGTTGATTTATCTTTTTTCATTCTTAAGCTTTAGTGAATTTACCTCTTGCTTAGCATCTCGACCATGCTTTTCGTGCATTGCGTCCTGTCTCATGCTGCCATCTTCTCTTCGGAAATCGTAATCTTGCCAGTTTCTAAGCTCTTCTTCCGCCTGTTGAAGTTCTTGTTCGACTTTTGTTATTGTTTCTTTAATGGTTTCTTCTTTCATTATTAGTCCTTTCGGTTTGTTTACTTTAGACTTTGGAATATTCCAATCACACTAATTTAAATTTATTTACTGTCCTATCTCATGCTTCATGCCGCAAATCATTCTCTTTTAAAAAGCCCACGTCATTCAATTTGAAACGCCGTGAGCTTTTTAGTATGTATTACATAATTACCAATTAAACGATCCTTTAGTGCGGCCACCCGCATCATCTACGGCTTCATAGGACACGTTCATAGTTGGGTATTGTGATAACCTAAGTTGAGTTGAAGCAGCACCACGACCTACATACTCACCATTAAACCACCAGTCATAACCAACTACATAGCCATCTTCGTCTTTACAGGTTGCCGTAATACGAATTGTACCCGAACGTACTAACTGAACACTCTGACAGGTTGGCTTTTTGTTTTCAAACACTTCGTATCGTTCATTAATTTCAGTTTCTTGGCCATACATGCTGGTAGCAATAACCTTTATGTCATAAATACCCGCTTCCTCAATTTCAAAACGATTCATTGGGCTTCTTGGCGGTTTAACTTCAACTTCGTCTCCATTTATAAACCACTTGTAGTCAATGATGAAATCTCGTGGGTGACCGCCTTTAGTTTGGGCGCGAGCTACTAACCCCAGTGGTGCACGACTATAACGGTTCGATGGAAAGTGAACTAAACTCCCTTGCACTGGATCAGCTTCAAGTACGTCAATAAACTTACTTATCTCTTTTACTTTGCCTCTACTATCCGTCACTTTGGCCTTAATTTCATGCACACCCGGCGTTTTGACGAGTAAATTAGAGTACATGCGGGTTGGATTCGTTATCTCAATATTGTCACTTTCCAACCATTCATAGGTATAAGTAACTCCTGGCATAAACTTATGTTTTTGCAATATCATGCCTGTGATGTTTGCTGGCGCTACTAAGATATTACTTCTTATATCAATAGTCGTTTCAGGAAACTCATACACCCAGCTCTCTAAATTACGTTGAGTTTCACGATAAGTAGCCTCTTTATAACCATCCACCCATGCCTTTAACACAAACTTCAACCGGTTGTTGTCATCAAGATCACTTTCAGTAGGCGTGTACTCAAACGACACATCGTTTTTCAATTGGCCATTAGGCAATACCCATTCATATTTAACAGGTAAATCAACGCCACCGTTTAAGTTTAACACCTGTCCTTCTACATCTATTGTCGTGCCCATTTCAACGAGATGAGGTGCACGTATCTGTGCCATCACTGGCCTTGGAGTTACAGGACGCGCATAGTAACGAGCTTCGGACCATGCCTGCTCCCCCGCTGCTTCAGTTGTTGTACTGAATCTGAATCGACCCATAATGAGCGCTTGTTCGCCTTTAGCTATAAATGACTGTACAGGCGCACCTTCAAACCATGTTTTACCCTCATCATGCGACCATTGAGCTTGTCCGTCATATGTATGAAGGGTCGTATTGTAGTCGAGCATATTGAGCTTAAACTCTTGCCCTTCGTATACTTGAGATGGTCCTTTAATCACTAAGCTTGCTTTGTCGTAACCACTAATTTTAAGTGGGGTGCTAACTGACGCTTCACCCGTGTTTTTGTTTGTAACCGTTGCTCTAACGTACTTATCTCCAGCAGCTTGCATTAAGAAAGGTATCGCGTTACGCCCTTCGTACTCTTCTAGCACTGACCAATCAGCAAGGTTCTCTGAAATCTCCCATTTTGTATCATTGCCGGCAACCATATCTTCTATCGTTTCATAGTCATAACGAACTAGTGTGGTAAACGGCACTTTTCCGCTTACTTGTGAGCTCCTTAATTCACCATCTACTCCAGTACCCAAAACTATTCTCATGAATATAGGGGTCGATATAATTTTCTTTTCATATTCTTTATGTGGCGATTTGACTGACGCGACAGCATAGAAACCATTACTTTTGCGGAAAATATCAGCAATAGCAACCGTGAACTGAGCTTGTCCATTTTCATTATTCGATTGTGTATCCGAAATTACTTGTTCTTCACCTCTGTTATTTTTATACGCTAAATAAATATCCCATTCGCCCATGGTGCTTGCATCATATTTACTTATTTTTTCTTTCCAATTCCATTCTCCCATGAACGCCGTTACTTGAACTTCATCTGTGCTTAATACATTGCGTTCTGAGTCCATGCTTAAATTTATAGCCACTTTACGAGATGGTAATACAATAACTTCGCCTGTCGAACCTGCTAAATGTTCATCTGATAGCGTGTAGGCGGCATTTATTGCCAGCGGATAGCGGTCAAACACTTTTCGCTTATCAACATCGTCATCACGAATAATGCCAAGTAGCTCATATATCGGCTTGTGGCTCCTCTGTGCCATGTATTCAGACGATTCATACTCACCACGACTTACATTGATGTTTAACTCCCCCGCGACGTGTTGAAGCCTATAGCGTGCTAAAACGGGATTTTCTGGGATAACACCATAAACACCTTCTTTAAGTTCAATAATAGGGTTTAAATCAAATGCCATTTGTTCAGCAGTTTTAATATTGTATTCAAACTCGCCAGCTTCTACTTTTACTTCATTACCATCAGGGTTAACAACATAAGCGCTGTAGCTAACCGTATTATCAAGTTCATCATGTATAGACCCCGTAACAGTCATAGCCCAGCCTTGATAGAGAGCGTCCATGCCTTTAGGTAGGTTGTCTAATTTGACGTAACAGCCTTTTCTAGCATCTCTTGATATTTCAATAGCTAAATCTTTAGATGCCACAAAGTTACAAAGATACTGGCTTTGGTAGATCTATAACGTACCGCGCTGAATATATTGGTAAAGATCATGTGTGCCAGTGTCTTTAGATTTAATACTGAATTTTGACGGCGCATACACATATTTCTCTTCAGTTTGACCTATATTGCCAAACGAATCTTTCGCTTTTACAATCAGTTCATAGGTATCACCGGGCGTTAGGTTATCTAAATTTCCATCAAAGAACTTAACGTAGCTTTTAGCATCAATTGGATCATCCACTAAAGTAAGTGGTACACCACCAAATGTAGCCTCTATTATTTCATTTTTTGTATCCCACCCTGGATTTGTTACAGCGCCAAAGTCACTGGCAAAGTAAAATGGATTGGTACTACGAGATTTGTCACGTAAATATGTTAATTGAACTTCAGGGGCAAAGCGCTGCAAGTAAAAAATGGGGTTTTCATAATCAGTACCGTTATCGTAATAGTCACGCAGGTTCAAACTGAACTTAAAAGCACCATCTGACAATGGGGTCATATCGTAGTGATAAACAATGTAATCACCCACCAGCTCGGTTTTGGTCGGTGGGAGTCGATTATCTTCACTCAAGTTTTGTTTTGAGCTACTAAAATAGAATGTATTGTTATCAATCTTTACTGATTGTTGAAATCTTATGTCTTCAATTTCTTCGATTATTAATGCCGAATTTTTTAATTTCCATGTTTCATCATTTTTAATGTTGGTGAATGGCGATTTAACAATAACTAGAATTTCATCCTGTTTAGCTTTAGCACTGCCTTCTTCTAATTGCTTTTCAATAACGCTATCATCGTTTTTGTTGTTAATAACAATTTCATGCAATAAAGGCGCTGTATAATCCCAGCTCAATCCATTTGTAAATGTACCCATGCCCTTGTCTAAAAAGTAAGGGCGGTCAGAATCAATGTCGATTTTCAGGCTAGTATTACCCTGTAACTGGTCTACTTTATTCCCTAACGGTGCTATATCGACAGGTAAAGCACATTTTGTAAAGTTACTCTCTACTGTACAACTCTCACCATTAAAGCTAATGATTTGTTTATACAGCCGAGGCTCAACACTAAATGTAATTCCCTTAACGCTTGCGGTGCTATCACGCAGTAGATGGTTTGCACTTGTTGAGACAACTCCATTGGTAAACTCAATCGTGGTGGCCGTCAACTTAGGTGCTATAGGCTCGACAATATCAACCGCTTTTGAGCCAATTGAAATAGGCATAGATTCATTCTCATTGAAGAAAATCTTAATTTCCCAATCAAAGGTTGTAGAACCAAGTTTGTCCGGAAAGCCATTTACCTTGCCAGTCGATTTATCTTCGGTTAAGCCGCTTGGATAATTAGTCCATTCAACCAAACAAAGTGGTGTTTCTTCAGCCCCAACTTTATCAAATGCACGTTTTTTAGCTTGCTCGATACTTGTTGTTAACGCGCAGCCTTGATAATTTGCCATCGATACATACGTGTCTATATCTTGTATTTCATGATAAATAAAATCGTCTGTATACTCTAGCGTAGTCGCCAAGCTATCTTTTGGATCGCGTGGCGTTACTAGAATTTTGTCATGAAATAATGTGAATAACTCATTGTTATACCCAACAACGCTTACTTTAAATTCAGCAAACTGGTCATTTAATGATACTAAATAAGAAGAAAGCATAGCTTGTGTATCAGTAACATCAAAGCTTTGCTTTACGCCCTTGATATTCATCTGTACGTAGCAAAGCCTGTCTTTAAATGTGTCAGAATTTTGTACTTCCTCAAGTGACGAAGTGAAGGCGCTACAGTAGTTAGATGCCTGATCACCTAATCTATACTTTAATTGAAATTTATCTGTAATCGCGTAAGGCGATGTATTAACCTGCTTTGTTCCTTTGTAGCCGCTGAACTTATAATCAGTTATTAGCACCGGTGAATTAGGTGCAGATGAAGCGATCAATAAGCTGCCTTTTGTAAATGTGTTTTGCTTGGTCACCAAGTCTAAGTTGTAGCGACCTCCACTTAAAGCAAAGTCATAAGCGTAATCAACGGTTTTTGTAGTACCTGGCAATATTTCTTTGTTATTAATAAATACACTGCCTTCACTGTCACTACGTAAAGTCACAAAAACTGGGTATTTTCCACTTATGGTACTGCCATCACTTAATTTAATAGGTTTACTATAAAGAGGAAGGTTACCGTCAACGTCTTTGAACACCGCCCCCGTTGCAGGTAAAGTTATTTCTGATAAGCCACTTTCTAAGCCTATTTTTTCTGCAACATAATTAAACCGTAACTCTTTTTCAATTATATTCCCTACATTGTCTTCTGCTAAGACGGTAAGAATGTATATTGAGTTTTCGTCTGGGAATAGCACTGGGTATTCTAATGCATAAAGACCTTCACTAGTTTCGCTGGTGGCTAAGAATACATTTTCGTTAGCTGGGCCACCTTTTAAATTGACAGACTTAATTTTAGATTCATTGTCGTCGGTAAGAGATATCGTAATTTCATCCAATGATTTTATTGTAGCGCCACTTTCTATCGAAAAAACTAAATCAGGTGCCTTTATATCGTTATCAATCGATAAAAGAAGCTTCTCAACATAGTTACTATAATTATCTTTAGCCCAAGCAAACATCTCGAAAGAGCCATGATCTAAATTAGAATAATTAACTGTAGCGACATAATCTGAACCGGAACGAAGTAAAGAAGAAGCTGATATATTTTCAATTACATTGCCGTCCTTTTTTATAATAATTCCAGCACTACCGAGCTTCACTCTATCCCACGTACTGCCCGACTTTAACTCAGTAATACTAAAACTGATTTTTTTTTCTGTTTCATCATGCTCAATTATTTCATTAATTATTGGGTCTTGTGCATCCCACTCCCAAACATGGCTTAAGGTACTGTCAAACATGCTAGTGTTGTCAGAGCTTCGTAAAAGAGGCCTTGAATGGTAATAGCCAACAGTACCTGTTTTATTAAACGCTAAGTTTGTATCTAGTTCACAGGAACTATCCCCAGGTGGAATTTTACATGAACTTCCATACATACTTGCGTATTGTTCGTAACCTCTAACACTTCCTGTAATTCGTATCTTTGATATTATTGTATCGCGCCCATTTTCACCCGAAGCCCTATAGGTTTTAGGTACCCAGCCAACCCCATCAACAAACGCTTCTATATTAGTGCCTTTTGGTGGTAATGTTTTGTCTGTAAATTCAGGGTTTGGAAAGGAAAGAGAGTTACAACGCCACGTACTGTTGTTTGTCCACCCAGCATTTGGATAGTTGAAGTTATTAGAGGTATTTGCTGGACCATAAATTTTAAAATAAGCGAATTCATCATCAACTGAAATTAAACCGCGATTCGTTATACCTGTTGTTGACCCTGCGAATACAGATGCTCCCGGAGCTGCTTTATAGGCCTCTTTCGAGATACGGTATATAGCTTCAAGTGGGTTTTTGTTGATTGGAGTTTTATCGGTAACAGGCCTAAATCCGGCTTGCCCCAAGTAATCACCTGTGTACGTTGGGTCTTCAATTGCAACGATTTTGGGGCTTGGTCCACATTTAGAATTATTATAAAAGTACATCTCTTTTTCAGCACTGTTACCTGCTAAATCGAATACTTCAAAAATTACTTTGTGCTTACTTTGTGCTTACTTTGTGTTCCTGAAGGAAAAAATACAGCTGCATTAGAATTATCCCCCCCTGTTCCTAACATAGCTTTATTCAAGATTGGATAATATGGTACATCGCCTGTTTTATATAACTGACCTTCCTTACCATCTGATTCCCAATATGTTTTATAAATTATTTTATCAATACCAGAAAGGTCATCGGTAATATTACCAAGAGTAAAGTGGCGGTCACTCGTATGACTAAACTTCGGTAGTCCATCTGGAGCATTACCACTGCCATAGGGAAATGACCATGTAAACGCCCCCATTGTTGGGGCCGTAGTGTCAACAATTAAATCATATGTTTCAGAAGAAATTAAATTGCTACTTGCACTTAAAATACTCGCTGTTGCTTGATATTTACCGTCTGCAATAGAGTCTAGTTTTAAAAGTGAGCCGTAATATTCTTTCCCATTAACCGTAATACGATCTGCTGGGCCTAACTTTTCACTAGTTAATGTATTCACAATTTCATTGCTTGAATTTGTGATTGTTAGCTGAACTAAGCGTTCTACACCGGCGCTTAGAGAAAATTGAATATCGTTATTTGTGCCGATATACGCTTCTGTTGGCTTTTGAGTTTTTATAACTTGGTTTGAATCAGTGTAGTTTATTTCAAGTAACTCAGCTGATGCGGTGGGGATTAAACCACCAGCCGTTAGCAATAAAGTTGCCTTAGTGAATTTGTTCATGACAATACCTATTATGGATAATGTAGGTATTCTTAAGCATTGAAAGGGAAATGTTAAAAAATAGGACGCATAAATTAGTACACTCTAGCTTATGCGTTTTTTATGATACGGGACTATTAGTTTGTAAATTAAACTGTATGCATTTGATTTACATCATAATTATCCACAAACCTTTTTAATTGGCCATATAGCTATATTCTTCCATAAATTAAACATCAAATTTATATTGAAAGAATTATTTTGAAACTCTGACTTCTCAACCTTGTTTTGAGCTACACCAATGTAGATATAGATAACCAAGATAAAAAATATGATGCTTCCATACTTTTCATTTACGAGCCAAATTAAGTCTCCTAGTGCATATAGGATTATAAAAGGTCCACCCATATATAAAACGTACTTTAAAAAACCAATAAAATGAGTTTTTATTCCCTTCAATAATTTCGATACTTTTGACTTTATACTCATATAACGCTACCTGTCTGCCAAGTTTGAAGTAGATATAATTAACCGACACTGTGCCGTTAAAACGTAGAGGTGTTAACTGTATGACCTCTAAATTATGGCGGTTAATCCTGATTAGTGGCACTAAATCAATCTGTGCACGTTAATTTCTGGCCATAGAGCGTGATTTTAACATCACCACGTTGATGAAAGTTTAAGTAACCATTCTGCAATGGCGCAACATCTTCAATATCGAATGGCCTTAACAAGATGCCTTCATCGGTAGTTACAGGCAGATTAGCCATGAGTTCATAAGTAAACCGTTGTTTATCTGAACTACTTACTAATAATTCTAAATAAGGCTTTTCACCATCCACAAAGATGGGCTCACCTTTAACGTTTATTTAATTAGTAACGGTTTTTATAATCTGCTCAGTCGGTTCGTACTCTATTTCAAGTGTCGAAGATATGAGTTGGCTTTCGCCAGTGACTATAAACTGCCATTTTTCACAAGCTGAAACTCTGGATATACTGGTTATACTTGCTGCAAGCAATCCAATTTTAATGATATTCATATTAGACCTTTCATGTGGATTTTTTCTAACCTTACTTAGTATCAAGTGCAAATAAAAAAATTACAGATAGCATTTATAGCCTCTGTAAAATTTAATGTTGTGGTAGCCGGTTGATATTATTTGACGAAATCATGTGTTATTAACTCAAATATTGGAAAGCAGTTATGAAACTTAAAAAGAGTAATATTGTACTCGCTTTAGCCGCAGCCTCGGTACTCAGTGGATGTGGTAGTGAGGAAGATGAAAAAAGTGGTGGATTTACTTTTCCAGAAGACACAACTCCCGCATCAATTTCTATTGAGGCGTCAAAACTTATTAATGAGCCCGCTGACTCAGTTTTAGATAGTAGTGTTCGCTTGTCTCTCTCAAAAGCAACAAAAGAAGAAGTGACATTAAGCTATGAAGTGACCGCTATTACAGCGAGTGCGGGAGTCGATTTTGAAGTGACTGCGGGTGAATTAACGATTCCAATAGGCTCATTAAGTTCTACTATTTCATTTAAATTGTTACTGTAGTGGCATTGTAGTGGCATAGTTAATTTGGCCACCCATTAAGAAAGAAATGTTATGCTAATAAGCATACAAATTTGGGTGAAAAAATGACGAAATTAAAACGCGCAACGTATTCTGCGGCAATCAAATTAGAAACAGCTCAGCTTGTAGTTGACCAAAGTTATACTCAAGAAGAAGCAGCCAAAGCGATGGGGGTGGGTAAATCAACCGTCAGTAAGTGGGTTACTCAATTAAAGCAAGAGCGGAGTGGCCAGACACCATCTGCTTCACCAATGACGCCCGAACAAATTGAAATCCGCGAACTTAAAAAGCAAATCCAACGCATTGAATTAGAAAAGGATATATTAAAAAAGGCTACCGCTCTCTTGATGTCCGACTCCCTGAACAATTCTCGTTAATTGAG
>NZ_JADYWS010000053.1:0-9673 GCF_015864715.1 Pseudoalteromonas sp. NZS71
CAGTAGTGAAACGAAACAGCGCCGATGATAGTGTAGCATTTGCTATGTGAAAGTAGGACATTACCAGGCTTCAAATTGTAGAAAGCCCGGATCTAACGATTCGGGCTTTTTTACGTCTACAGAAAAGTAAAATACGCACAATTAACACACTTTCACATCAACACCTAACATCTAACACCTATCACGTAGCGCAGCGACTCCCGACGCTAGAATCACAACAAAATCCCTTAATATCTCAGTCGGCTAATAAATTGGCATTTGCTACGTGACTTTCTACTGCGTAGCGCACCGACTTCACATTGTAGCGAGCCCGGATCTAACGATTCGGGCTTTTTACGTTTGCAGAATAGTGAAATATGAGTAACTAACATTACGCACTCGATTTCTCTCCAATTTATCTAAATGTACAAGTCGAGTAGAATAGCTCCTTACTTCAGTACTAAAGTTTATAACCAAATCTAAAGACTATTTAAAATAGTCCGTAAGCTTGAGTTTCTTCACTTTCAGATTATTCTAGTTGTGTTGGTTTAAATATTACGCTTGGATCAATTAATACACTGTGCTTTTGTGAAAGCTTGATTAATCCTCGCATCATATTTTTAGTTTGTGGGTCTAGATCAAAACCAACCTCAGTGAGCTTATCTAGTGGTTTAATGTCTTCTTTTTTATAGTCGATATTATCTTCGACTTTATCTACCAATAACCCTACGTGTGGGTTTAAGCCGTCTTTAGTGGTAAAAACAATAATAGGTTTATAGTCTAAGGTTATTTGCTCTTTAGCTGATTCGAATAAACGCTCTAGCTGAATTAGGTTACTACGCTTAATTTTTTCGAGCAGAGTTGATACTTGTTTATAATCGCTTTGATTATGAGCTGATATAGCTTCTTTTAACGTTTCTAGCAATGATTGGAAAGGTTCGTTAAGTCGAGACATTGTTAGTTTTAAGTCTTCATTATCGGTGTTGAACTCTTTGTAAAACAGAACAAAATCTTGTAGTTCTGCATCATTGCTTGAAATAGAAGCCGAGCTATTTAGCAAGGTACTTTGAAGGGTATTGAACCAGTTTAATAGTTTTTCTTGCCATGTTCTTAGTTGTTTTAGTACATGCGCATTACTTTGTTCGGTTGAGATATTATTTAAAATAATACCTAAATCAAACACAGGCGTTGGTATATCCATATAATCTTTAACACCAATAAAGCTTTTATTATTGTTGGGTAAAGTTGTTAGATTATTGTCAAAGCGCTCTGTTAATAAAATATCGAGTATTTTAAGTGAAATTGTTTTGCAGCCCACTTTAAAGTTTATTAATTCCATGCCTTTATCTTAATTTACCTGTTAATGTTTTAAGGATAGAACAAATTAAATAAATAGCTTAAAGATGGATAAGATTTAATAGAGATAGGTAACTAGGAGTTATTAGATGGCACTAGTGAGGTTTTTTATGGCACGTTTAAATTGATTCTCAAGCTGCTTTTTTCCTAATAAACCTAAGTGTTGAATCACTTTTTCATTACATTCATTTTGCAGCACTAACTTTATTAAAAGTTGTTTATCAGACTCTGTTAATTGAGACATACAAGAAGGAGACTGATTCACTACCTGCCAGAGAGTCGCAGAGATATTAAATTGAGTGAAGTTACTGTTTACGAGCAAGGCTAATCGTTCGCGAGTCTCGGGGCTTACTAACTCATCGCTAAATCCTTCAATTAAAATACTTACAAGTTGCCAATCTAGTGTTTTAAAATGTGTTAAAAGAGCATAAAAAAAGTCGTTTTTAAACTGCTTTTTCAAAGGTTGGATAATTGCACTTTTATTGCTTAAGCATTTAACCACAAGCGCTGAATGTTCAGCTGTGCTTTTATCGCGTTGATAACCCAGTTTTACGGTATCAAACCCTTGTTTTTGCCAAAAGTTAAGTAGCTGCGCTGTTGCGCCAAAGCTTGCACCAAACCAACTACATTGGCTTTTTACTTGCGACTCGCAATAGCTAAGTAGCTTTTTACCAAAACCCATATTGTGAGAACTCGGATCAATCGCTATTCGTACAACGCGAGCGCTCAACTGTGTTAAGTAGTCATTATCAAAGCTAAGTTGTGAGAGGGTTTGAGCCATTAAATGACCCTGTGGGCGGCGCTCTCCGCTTATAACCTGTAGAGCAAGTTCTTCACTTAAACCACCTTCTATTGCGATTAAACATACACCAACTAATTGATTGTTAATTTTGCTGATGAATATTCGTTGCGATGGTGCGTCTAGTAGTTGGCGTAAATCGTTTACACTACTTTGATAGTGAGCCAATGCAAGCAGGGCAATAACTTGTTGCAGTAAAGGCTCATTGTTTACAAGGGATTGCTGAGTTATTTCGCTATGAACTGGCTGCTCTAATTGCTCACTATTTAACTCTTTATATTGTGCATCGAGTGCAAGCAAGGTGCGAATGTGCTTCTCGAGGGGATCGTGTTTGGCAAAACGCAGTGGCTCATCAAGCGTTACAACTTTAGAGGCTTTATAGTGCGCTTTTATATAGTTACTAAAGCGAATGGTGTAACCCCTACCATTGCCCTCATACCCAACCAGTGTACTTGCAAATACTATACGAGGGTAATGAGCTAGCATTTTTAGCAATAACGGAACAGGGATCGCGGCAGCTTCATCAATGAGTAATAAATCGCACTCAGGTAATGCATTTAATAACGCGTCAGGTGCAACGTAGTGCAAGTTGGCGAGCTGTTTATGTTCAGCGTTGTATTGAAGGCTTAGCTCGTTGGCTAAATGTTTAAAGCTACTATGGGTCGCTTTAAACTGAGTGCTGCAAATAATTACTTTTTTATCAGTCAATTTTGCGGCAGCTAAGCCAAGTGCTGCCGACTTGCCTCTACCTCTATCAGCATTAATGAGTAAAGGTCTGTTGGCACGGCCATTAGCTACTTTTACTATTTGTTCAACGCAGTTTTGCTGTGGTAGATAATCAATTTTATTATCCGTAACAGAGCTGACGAGATTACTAATACAGCCATTTTGTTCACTAAAATGAAAAGCGGGTAACCGCTTAATAATAGCCGCGAAACGATTATTAAATAAACTGTAGTCAATACTCTGACCGTGTGATTGCACTGTACTTAATGAGGGGTCTTGCCAAAAGGCTAAATCATTTAATTCGGGCAGTAATAAAAACAGTATACCGCCTGCTTTAACGGTGCCGGTAAGTGCTGCAAGTTTATCAGGGTGCAAACCACTAAAACCATTATAAACAGCATGAGCAAATTCTTGCCCTAAAATTTGGTGAGTGCGAGTAGGCCAGTACGAATTTTTAATCGCGCACTGCTTTGATACAACAAGTGTATTGTTTTCATCTATTAATGAGTTAAGTAATTCATAACACCAAGCAGGGCTGCCGGTAATCAACACTAGCTGACGATGATACGCGCCAGCTAGTTGTTGTTCTAACTCATTTAGGTGAGATTTATACAGCTTGTAATCGTGCATAGGCCGTTACTAACCATTTACTGCCAAGGTCGTCAAAGTTAACTTGTACGCGAGATTGCGCGCCACTGCCTTCGTAATTAAGTACGGTACCAACACCAAACTTAGCATGCAAAACTCGTTGCCCTAAGTTAAAACCACTATCTTCAAATGCGGCATGGCTAACTGATGCGCTAAAACGCCCGGCGGCAGGTGGACGAGAAACCTGTGTTTTAATACGGATTTCTTCTACGCAGTCCTCAGGTATTTCGCGTAAAAAGCGTGATGGGCTATGGTATTTTTCTTGCCCGTATAAGCGGCGACTCTCAGCATGGCTAATGTATAACTTATCCATTGCTCGTGTCATGCCTACATAACAAAGGCGGCGCTCTTCTTCTAAGCGGCCAGACTCTTCGTTACTTTGCTGAGAAGGGAACATGCCCTCTTCTACGCCCACCATAAACACTAACGGAAACTCTAATCCTTTAGCTGAGTGAAGTGTCATCATTTGAACGGCATCTTCGTGCTCTTCTGCTTGTCCTTCACCTGACTCAAGTGATGTATGTGCTAAAAAGCCTTGTAAAGGCGAGCTGTATTCTTCGTCTTCAGGAAGTTCGTACTGGTCACATGCGCTAATTAGCTCTTCTAAGTTTTCTACGCGAGCACGGCCTTTTTCACCTTTTTCAGCTTGGTACATTGCCATTAAGCCTGAGGTTTGAATTGTGTACTTGGCTTGCTCATGCAAAGTTAGATCGCTAATTTTATCTTCTATTTGTTCAACTAGTTCTACAAACTTACTTACTGCACCAGAGGCACGACCAGATAAGTGCTGTTGTTCTACAATTGCTTTTGCGGCATACCAAAGCGGTAACGATTCTGCTCGTGCACAATCTCGTATATGGCTCAATGTTTTATCACCAATACCGCGTGCTGGCGTATTAATTACACGCTCAAACGCGGCATCGTCTTGACGATTACCTACTAGGCGTAAATACGAAAGCGCATCTTTAATTTCTTGTCGTTCGAAGAATCGCATACCACCATAAATACGGTATTTTAAGCCTTCTTGCAGCATGGCCTCCTCGAGTACACGAGATTGCGCGTTACTACGGTATAAAATTGCGGCATCTTGTAGGGCATTACCTGCATTTAACCAGCTTCGTAGTTTGCTACTTACAAAGCGTGCTTCGTCTAACTCATTAAATGCTGCATAAATAGAGATTGGCTCGCCGTCGTTACCGTCGGTCCACAAGCTTTTACCCATACGTTCTGAGTTATTTTGAATTAATGCGTTAGACGCTTTCAAAATAGTCGCTGTTGAGCGGTAGTTTTGTTCAAGACGAATGGTTTCTGCGCTAAAGTCAGTTAAAAAACGTTTAATGTTTTCGATTTTAGCACCACGCCAACCATAAATGCTTTGGTCATCGTCGCCTACAATCATAATGCTGTTAGTATCGCCAGCAAGTAATTTTAACCAAGCATATTGAATGGTATTTGTATCTTGGAACTCGTCTACGAGCATATGCGCAAAGCGTTGCTGATAATGACGCAGTAACGTAGGGTTATTTTTTAACACTTCGTAGCTGCGTAGTAATATTTCAGCAAAATCAACTAGGCCCGCTCTATCACAGGCCTCTTGATAGGCGGCATAAACACGCAGCATCATTTGCTCATTAATATCGTATGCTTGAATATCTTTAGGGCGAAGTGCTTCATCTTTTTTGGCGCTTATGTACCAGCCAAATTGTTTAGCAGGCCATTTTTTATCATCAATATTCATCGACTTTAATAAGCGCTTGATCATCCGAAGCTGATCGTCAGAGTCTAAAATTTGAAAGGCTTCTGGTAAATTAGCTTCACGGTGATGAGCACGTAAAATACGATGCGATAAACCATGGAAAGTACCAATCCACATGCCACCTACAGGCGCTTTTAGTGTTTCTTCAACGCGGCCACGCATTTCTTTAGCGGCTTTATTAGTAAATGTAACTGCAAAAATACTGTAAGCGGAGGCTTGCTCAACTTGCATAAGCCACGCAATACGATGAACTAACACTCGTGTTTTACCAGACCCAGCACCTGCTAATACCAGCATGTTTTGTAGTGGGGCTGCAACGGCATCGCGTTGTTTGTCATTTAAGCCATCGAGTAATTGTGAAACGTCCATCGTTACGCCTTTTTAATCAATATTGTGGGCAGTATAACAGGTGTTTTTGTTAGGCTAAATAAAATACTGTTTTTATAAACAGCTATTTATAAAATAGTGTTCAAAACGAGTAACTTGCTAATTAACTAAGCGAATAAAAAGCGTAAACGCATAACAAAAATTGCTAATTTGACCTAAAGTTAGCAAAATTTACTAACTCTCTAAATCTAGACTAATTTAACTATTTGATTTGTAAGCTTTAATAAATTGGCATAAAGTGTGTAAGTAAATAATTATAAAATCAAATAAATACAGAGGTTAGTATGGCAGATCAGGGTTCTGGCGGTAACGTAATCGCAGCATTATGTAATATATTTTTTCCTGGTTTAGGGCAGTTAGTGCAAGGGCGTATTTTAGCGGCTATATTTTTTGCACTCGCTATTATAATAAGTTACGCACTAATTTATGTGCTTGTAGGCTTTGTACTTGTGCCTATTATCTACTTATGGTCGATCATTGACGCAGCGCGTTATAGATCGCGAAGTTAACGGTTTTAAAGTTGAGTAAAATAGCGCCATGTGGCGCTATTTTACTTTATATGTCCTGTGGTTTACGGGCGTTTACGTATATAATTACGCAATCAAAGATTTACAGGCAAACCCTATGGAATATCAATTTATTCGCGACCCTATTAGTGGGCTACGTATTAAAATAAGCAGTGAACACGCTATTATTGGTCGCTGGCTAAACGAAGAAATAGGCAAAGACAAAGTAGCCATGGTACTAGCGCTTATTGCATCGGTAAGTTCAAGCTATGAGCCGCTAACACTAAAAGGCCAAGAAATAGATTTAATATTAACGAAAGACGAAGCATTATTTGAAGCCCATGCGCTTCATCAAGACAGCGAAGACCTAATAGCGTATCAGGATGACGATTTAGCGCTTGAAGAAAATGGTTTAAGTAGTGGTTGTGGCTTTGAAGATTTCATTGATTTAATTGATTCATGGCATGAGTTTACGACGTCACGATAAACATAATTAGCACACTAATAAAAATATACAGCAATGCACAATCAGCATTTTATCTGTATTATTACACCAACGAAAATTACGCCAACCAAAACGACAGGAATTGATATGTCTGCCAATTTAAACAAGCTAGTAGTGATGCTAGAAATGCAAAACGCCATGAATACTAAAGTACATGAGCAATGGTTTACTCAAGGGTTTGAATGGTACCGCGCTATTTGGGTTGAGTGTGCTGAAATGCTAGATCATCATGGTTGGAAATGGTGGAAAAAACAAACACCAGATACTGAACAAGTTATTTTAGAGTTGGTTGATATTTTTCATTTTGGTCTATCGCTTAGAATTGACGGTGAAACTAGCTACGAAGACTTAGCAAAGCAACTTGAAACTGAGCTTAGTAATGCTCAACAAGCTGATGACTTTAAACAAACACTAGAGATATTAGCGGCGTCTGCTGTTGCTGATAAAACGTTTAATGCAGGTGCCTTTGCCGGCTGTATGGCGCAAATGGGTATGGATATTGATGATTTATATCGCGGCTACGTAGGTAAAAATACGTTAAACTTTTTCCGCCAAGATCACGGTTACAAAGATGGTAGCTATATTAAAGAATGGAACGGGCAAGAAGATAACGAGCATTTAGTTGAAGTAGTTAAAAGCCTTGATACAGAACATGCAGATTTTGCAAAATTAGTATATCAAGGGCTAGAAGCGCGTTACCCAAAAATTTAAGTCACGTAAGTTGAGTTAAATAATCTTACGATAGTCGGTAACACTCAGGTAATCGGCTATTTCGTTATGTGGTTGTTGGCTATCAGGGTTAGCAACTGCAAGTAAGTGCTCAATGCCGTATTCTCGTGCAGCATTCAAAACCGGCACACTGTCATCTACAAACAAAGTGCGCTGCTTATTAAACCCTAAGTCTTTTTGTACTTGGTGCCACAAACTTTGTTGCTCTTTACTTACTCCATATTCATGAGTAGACACTACGCCATCTAGGTAGTTATCAATCGCTGTATGCTCAAATTTAAGCATGACACTCTCAGGGTGGGCGTTGGTAAGTAAAATTAACTCTTTGCCTGCTTTTTTAAGCTCAGTTAAAAAATGAGGTACGTCTTCGCGCATTTTAATTAAATGCTGAGACTCTCGTTTAAGCTCCATTATAGGCAAGCTTAATTGCTGCTCCCAATAATCTAAACAATACCACTGTATTTGACCGCTCACAGCTTGATAGCGTTTTAAAATATCTGCTTTAGCTGCATCTAGGCTAATGCCCCTTGCTAATGCGTGTTGCGCAGGAATAACGTTAAGCCAAAAATGACTGTCGTAATGTAAATCGAGTAATGTTCCATCCATGTCGAGCAAAACGGTATCGATTTTTGACCAATTTAACATAGGAATTTCAACTTATAAGGTTTATTATTGAACTAACTGCCATGATAGCAAATTAACGCCAATGACACAGAAAAAGCACCCAACACCACCACAAATCCTCAGTAACAATGTTGTCGCTAAAAGCCGCCTGTTTACTGTGGAGTCTTTAGAGCTAAAGTTTTCTAATAACGAAGAGCGCCAGTATGAGCGAATTCGCGGCGGTGGCCGGGGAGCCGTGATGATTGTTCCGTTAAGTGCAGACAACGAATTACTACTTGTACGTGAATACTGTGCGGGCACAAACGATTACCAGTTAGGTTTTCCTAAAGGCTTAATCGATCCGGGCGAAACGCCAGAGCAAGCTGCTAACAGAGAGCTTAAAGAAGAAATTGGCTTTGGTGCTGAGTATTTTAAACCATTAAGAACAGTAACAATGGCGCCGAGTTACTTTAATGCCACTATGCATATTTTATTTGCTAAGCAATTATACCCACAAACCCTTATTGGCGACGAACCAGAGCCGCTTGTTGTTGTTAAGTGGCCATTAACTCAGTGGCAGTCATTATTAGACCAAGAAGATTTTACCGAAGCACGCAGTGTTGCAGCTTTGCTATTATTAGATAAGTATTTAGCGTCTGGAGCTGCCGATGAATAAATTAATCGAACCGTGTATTGAATTAGCTGAGCGTGCTGGCGATGCAATTATGGCCATTTATAAAAAAGGCGATATTGGCCAACAAGAGAAATCAGATAATACGCCTGTTACCAAAGCTGACTTAGCAGCAAATGACGTACTGGTTGCTGGATTAAAAGCACTTGCGCCCGATATCCCAATTATGTCGGAAGAAACACCTATACCTGCACTCGCCGACAGACAGGACTGGCAGCGTTATTGGTTGCTCGATCCGATGGATGGTACAGGCGAATTTATTTTAGAAAGTGGCGACTTTGCAGTAAACATTGCATTGATTGAAAATAATCATCCTGTGCTTGGCGTTATTCATTGGCCTGCAAAAGGTGTGACTTATTTTGCTACAGCTAAAAATGGTGCCTTTAAACGTGAAAACTCAATTGATAAGCAAATATCTGTAGCGCCGCCAGAGAGCTTGACGCTTGCAGTGAGCCGCCGCCAAAAAATAGAAGCGGTGAGTCAGTATTTAAATAGTCAGTTTACAACTATTGCTATTGGCTCGTGCTCATTAAAAGCTTGTACTGTTGCAGAAGGCAAAGCAGATTGTTTTTTAAGAATTGGTCCAACGGGAGAGTGGGATACAGGTGCTTCACAAGTTATTGTTGAAGAAGCCGGTGGTTGTATTACCGATGCAGAATTTAACCCGCTAACGTACAACCAACGC
Source organism: Pseudoalteromonas sp. NZS71 (assembly GCF_015864715.1). Lineage (NCBI taxonomy): Bacteria > Pseudomonadati > Pseudomonadota > Gammaproteobacteria > Alteromonadales > Pseudoalteromonadaceae > Pseudoalteromonas > Pseudoalteromonas sp. NZS71. The sequence continues at coordinate 9,371 of NZ_JADYWS010000053.1, forward strand.
GAGAGTACTGAGAACCCTGACTTTATAGTGATGGGACATCCAGACTGGGAATGGCAAAAAATGATTAATCCGCATCAAAGGTTGAGCGCAGAATAGCAATTTGATTGCTTTTTGTTCGGTTGAACAACTTTAATTAGTTTAGGCCTTGCATTAAATGTTTATTCCTATATAGTAGCGCTCTCTTCAAGGCAGGCTCGTAAATATTACGAAAATGTTTTAAAGAAATTACAGGCGCGGGATGGAGCAGTCTGGTAGCTCGTCGGGCTCATAACCCGAAGGTCGTCGGTTCAAATCCGGCTCCCG
>NZ_JADYWS010000054.1:0-9624 GCF_015864715.1 Pseudoalteromonas sp. NZS71
TACCTCTTAATTGAAATTCAGGGATAGCTTAATAGTTTTGACGAGTTACTTGCAGGTGCACTTGGCTAGACGCTTACCTTAGTTCTAGTGCGCTTGTTACATTATGCTTAATTCTATTTGCAACTTTTTCATTAGCACCAAACCAAATTACAAGGTAAATACCTTGTTGTTCGGCATCGGGATGAACTGAATAGCGCTCATAAAGTTGGGTTGTGGCAGCAGAATAAAGATCTTGATGCCATTGCCCCTTCGCTTCAATAACTAGAAGTCGCCTTATGCCGTCTATTGTTTTAGCAGCAGTGATATCAATCCTATTTTGATTTTTGGTCTGATGTTCAGAAGTGATTACAATACTTTGAGTGCTAAGAAGTAAATTGAGACGTTCGGCAATAATTTCAACTGACTCAACTTCACCCAGTCGTATATCATCCCCATTTGTATTTTTTGTATAAAAACGATTTGCTGTATTAAATTCTCCACCATCAATATCCTTTTGATAACTAATTAACTCTAAAAGAATAAGTTGCCGTAATCCTTCAACACTAACAACAGCATTGTTATCTAATAAATCAACGATTTTCGTTGAAGTCGGTGGCTCAAAGTCTCTTAGTGCTTTCTTCCTTAACTGCTCTGCTTGTATACTTTTCAGCGGTATATGAATATCAGAAAAATGAGGTTCAGCTAATAATTGATGAAGAACAGGGATCGCCTCATCTGGGCTACCATTTCCGATAGACCAAATAATATCTGTTAAGAAACGATATGCAGTCTCTCCATCAGGGCTTCCAGTCCCCCAATTACTTGGTAGTTTAACCTTTGGCCATTGTTCAAAAAATGCTTCTAAAATAGCACACACCTTATAAGATGTTAGTGCTGGCCAATATGAGTGATCACTTCGGTTCATTCGGCTTGAGCGTTCGTTAAGTAATAATATTGAATTTTTATCACCAGTAAGCCAATTCCAGTATGGCTCTGCTTGCTCTATACTTAAAAAGTAAAAAGCTCTAACAAACCAAAATTTTCGCCTTTGTTCTAATTGTTCATCATCGTTAGATTCTGATTGGCCAAACAAAAACTGACCGCAGCGCAACTCAATAATACTTTTCAAGCTTTCTCGGTCCCCATACTGTGCTGCAATTTCAAAAAGCGTATTAAGAGCAGATGACTCAAGTTGATCGTAACCTTCAAGCCATTCAATTGAGAGCTTAGCTTGTAAAGGGCTGAATACTTCATCGTATTTTAATAAGTCAACTTCAGGGTGAGCACATTTATTTTGTGCTAATTGAGGCTCAACGTATTCAAGAAGAAATTTCTCAGCAGATTCAACATCAGGAAAAAGCAAGCGATCGACTTCAGATTTAAGAGCAATAGCTTCATCTTGACTGACAGCATTGTACCCTACATTTAAATTTGTTCTGAGGGCAAGGAGAAGTGGGCGCTCGACCCCTTCTAAACTCCCACTTTCTCGCATGATTTCAATGCAAGCCGCATATAAAATAGTCTCAACTACTAGCCCCTTAGATTCACACTGCAAATCAGCAAGCTTTTGCAGAACAGGTATTATAGAAGCTATAAAGCCCAAGCAATTCTTAATCGCATTTCGAACAAGTACTTCATCACCAAATTCTAATTCAATATTTTCGGGTTTATTCAGTATGAGCTGAGAAAAACGAACTAAGCATCCCCAATGTTGACCGCCCTCGACTAACTCACGTTCTGCTTGAACATACTGAATATTTTCCACATGAACTTGTTTCTTTTTATTTTTACGACGCCTCATTAACCGGCGATGTTTAGCATTCCACTTTTGATCTTCTTCTTTAGCCTGAATCGACTCTTGTCTATTCATCAGAGCCCACCTTTTCATAAACTCTGGTTTTTGAGATGCTTGCTTACGCATATGGCTGCGTAAACTATCAAGCTCCTTTTTATTGGAAAAGCGATTGAATTGATGCTGAGCTAAAAAACTCGCCCACAACTGAGTGTTATTATTTTCAAATGCTAAATCAATTATAAACCTATGGTCAGCAAGGCTTAAACAAAGTCCCGCATGAGAATAATGACCTCCAAACTTGTGTATCCTAGCTTGAAATATCGCCTCTCGTTCCGTTAATTTTCCGAAAACATGAGAAATAATTCCTTGCCGTAATGGATCATCTGCCCGCAGAGCCTGTACCGACTTAATATCTTGAGTATTCATTTGCCTAGGAAAATTTAGGTGCTCTACCCACTGCCAAATACGCAATGGTTCAAACGGAGGTTTAGCTAACTCAAAGTAGCAGTCTAAAAGTGAACCAATTATTTTACTTAACCTTGTTCTACATTCGCATTCATACGCTTTTTTTCCACAATTGCAGGCCAAACCTTTGCTTAATAAATCTAACAAACCTTCAAGCTGTAGTACGTTCAAATGGGAAATAAAACGCTTAACAAAGTAACGGTCTCCTAGCGCACCGTCAAGGTCTTGTTTATGGCTAGGGTACAAGTTAGCGCAATTCCGAAAGAACACTTCAAGTTCATTCGGTTTAAAGGTGTCAATATCAGTTGATTCAATTACAGTTGCTGCGATATTTAAAGAGGAGCTGCTAGCTTCAGCAATTAAATCACGTAGGTCTAAGTGAGGATCGTAAGATTCCAACCCTATTAGGCACTTGTAAGCTAGCATACGTGTTTGTTTACTTTCAGTAGACGATAATAAAAGCTGACGTAACTCTATATCTAGCCACCTTGCAGCTTGGGTTCCCACCAAAAGCTCAAGCAGTAAGTCTCGCAAATCGCCATCACCTCCATCAGAGATAATTGGCTTAACCTCTTCCATTACATCTTGTGTAAATAAGCCTGCAACACTAAACCTACGCCAAGAGTCACTTCGCCTAAAGTAAGGGTCAACAGCTTCTACTTCCTTCAAACGTGACAAAAGCATGGCCTTTGACGATGTAGCTAATTGAGAAGGGTCGCCATTCGCGAGTACCGCATATGGATCAAGTTCAATTGCAGCTTCTTCAATTGATTTGCTACCCAGTGCGGCCATCCAGCCTATTAATCCCCTTAACTCATCTCGGACAGTAGAGTTTGGAGCAATGATTGGCAAACACTGTGCAATAGTCAAAGGATCTGATGGGTTAGCGATACGCTTAGTGAGATAATCTGCTGCACAATATTCAGCAACTATCTTATGTACAGGTCGATGCTGATCTGCATTATCTCCAGGCTTAAAAAGGCGAGTAGCTAGGATACCACTAAGATTCACACTACTAGAACTCAACAGCGAACCAGCCAGAGGATACATCCTGTTTTCGTGTGCTTCACTTATTCCTATCCCCTCAGCACCAGAGAGTAGTAGCTTTGCAAAAATTTCTGAAGACAAGTTAATCTTTTGATCACTAGAAAGCGAAGGGGTCGGTTTAGTGTTAGCATTTACTTCTCTTGCTAAGCTGGTTATGGCTTGAGTAAAGATTGAACGTTTGTCAGTAAAGTGTCCTTCACTCTCAATATAAGCATCTGCAAATAATTTAAGAAATTGTGGGTTTGGGAGGAGAGGTTCCAACGAAAACCTAGTAACCTCAGCTTGAAATTCTATAAAATTATCTTTTTTTGTATGGTGAGTATAAATTTCTCGTTGCTCAGACTCATCAAACTCATATAGCCGAGCAACAGTTGGCGCATGACCGATAAATTGTTCAAAAGTGTTCGTGGCAGAACTATCCCATTCACTCGAACGGCTTGAAATAATGACATGTGTAGGTCTTGCATTTGATACATTAGAAAGTAGCTTATGAATACCTGTAGTATCAACTTTAGCCAATTCATCAAAAGCATCAATGACAAGAGGAGAATATTCGCTATTAGCTCCCATATAGCTAAATATACTTGCCGTAACCTCCTTAGTCCCTAACTGATTAGCTAAGCTTTTCATAAGCTCAGTTTTTCCAGCACCTGGCTCAGCCAAAATTACAATGTAATTTGAGGCATTGAGTAATTCTGATTCGGTGAATCGTTGGTTGTCACTAAATAGTGTTCGATTAAGATAAAAAGTCGGAGACATAATAAATATGACCTTGGTATATATTTTTCTTTACGGCATTTTCTTAATGAAATTAATGTTATTTTAGGCGGTTGCCGCATTTATGAGAATATATAAGACACTAACAGAATATTTGAATAAAGTCTGTGAAATTCCTAATGTTCAGCTATGAAGTAAACATTAAATAAATTATGGAAAAAATTATCTGATGGAGGCATTTAGACTGCTGAGCTAACTCTATTTGGGGCAGAAACGAGTTTGGATTTCCCAGCTTTCACTAGACACCGGCTTATAATCTTAAAGTACAAAACGGAAGTTTACTTCCGATTTTTAGCCTATATTGCCATATTTCGGAAGTAAACTTCCGTTTCTAGGGCTTCAAAGTAGTTATCGGAAATATACTTCTGTTTTTTGATAGCGTTGTTAACCTAGATAGCTATATGAGCTACTTTTCAGGGTCTTACTTGAGCGATAACCGGTCATTGAGATTAGCTAAATATAATAGTTAATTGATTGGTCAAACTGCTCTTTACTCATATATTCATGAAAATGAGCTGCTCGCGCATATTGATCTATTTAACTTTACTCAAAAATTTTAGAAAACTTAGTGATAGTAATACCTTAGGTTATTTGTTAAAACTATATAAAGCAGAAAAATGAGCGTTAAGTCGGCAGAAATATGCGCGATAAGCGGACTATAAAATGTTAGTTTTATATTTGAGTTATTCAGAATTAAAGGTGTCAACTAGTTGAAAAATATACTTATATTTATGGTTGTTGGATTATTTCTGGTAGCTTGTGGCTTGTGGCTTTTTCATTGGTGTTACAGATAGAGCGGCTATGTTTGACGGGGTCAAATGGACTGATGTTGGTACTTTAGTTGTTACATCTCTTGGTTTTATTTTTGGTTTCTATACCTACTTTCAATGGTTAAATAACAAGCGAAAGGAGGATTCATATTTAGTCGCCAAAAGATACATCGCTGCTATAGATGAAATAGAAGAAAACTTACATGAGTTGCGATTTCATTATGATCATATATGTCCTACACCAGGATTGATGGTTGAGGATAAAGATGTATCAATCAAACGTATTGAGCATCTTAATATTGTTTGGGGCAACCTATATCAAGCACGGCGAAACCTTTATAAATCTAATAGAGAGCTATCATTCTGGAATGTTTGTCTAGCTAAAGAGGCTGTAGAAGACTACAACTATTTGAATAAGTCACTGGACAATATTAGTGTGATATCTTCAGTTTTGAACAATCAATTATTCCATTTTGTAAGCAGTAGACAAAATATGGATGGAGTGATTCGAGAGAAGCAAAGGTTTGACGAGTTACATGATTCAGTTCATAAAATCATTCAACATCGCGTTGATTGTGGCTTTAAGTCAATGTTTACCTTCGAAATATAAATGTAACGAAAAAAACGTTCAAGAGTAACTCCAAACGTGTGCTAGTTTCGCTGCGCTCACAATATGGCACACGGTTGTCACACTTTAACGTGGAGTTGAAGCTGCAGAATTACTTTTTTAAGGAAAACAGCCTGTTTTATGTGTTCCAAATGCATTACCTAATGCTCTAAAAAGGCTTAGAGTGAATTGTAGGAGCTATTTTTTAATTGAATTTGACTGTTGGAGTTATTCTACAGTCTAGTTAGGCAATAAACCAATGGAAGTTTGATGCTCAATAGTAGGTTTTTCGATAAAGATAGAAGTGTTCAAGAGCGGTGGTTTCGAATGAAATTCCACAGAAATTTTGGGCGGCAGATAAAAGCTGTTTTCTTGTGGCGACTTTACCGTAAATTGGAAAAAGAATTTAAAGCAAAAGATAAAGTTATAAACGGAGCTATAGAAATCACAGTGAAAGAATGCAAGAAGGTCAATGAGGAGCTGTTTCCTGCGACAAAGCAGTTTCTAAATATTGGCCTGTATTTCTTGCTTGCTGAGAGAGATATCCAAGCTTTAAAAGCTGATGCTTTCGCTCATCCTAATGAGACAAAAAGGAATATTGCGTTACGTGCACTGCTTTTAACCATTTATGAGTGGGATATGGGAAAAGTTACTGGACGGCGAATGCAGTTTATATACGAATCGACAGGATTGTCTGATTCTTCAAGGAGTATGGTTGTTGATGCCCTAAAAAAATTAAAGAAAGCAAGAAAAGCAATTGAAAATGAAATTTCTGAGGCAAGGCACAACACTATTGCCCATAGAGAGGCCGACGCTCTACATCAGTACGAAATTATCTCAGAGCTGAAAATCATGGATTTTTCCATAGCTTTGACTGGTTTGTACGAAGCATCAGATGTGCTGTTGAAGTCTTTGGTAAAAGCGATGCTTGAAATTGGTACGACGGAAAACCTGTTTAATCAGGTGAATTATCGAAAAAAATAGCCTAACAAGCTGCTGCCGACGAGCGGCAGAGTGCAGAGTTACTAATGTCCGCAATTGGCACTTTTACGAAGTTCGGCTGAGAGCGATTAAGGGACATTAATATTGACTAAGTATAATAACTAGTTCAGTGGTCGAATTTTTGTATGCTCATACATTCACGGAAATGAGCAGCGCGCACGTTGTTCTATTTAGCTTTGTTCAAAGAGAATAGGAAACTATTTGATAGCAATATGTTAGGTAATTTGTTAAAACTATCTCAAGTAGAAAAGTAGCGTGACACGAGCAGACATATGCGCGATCAGCTCACTAGGCTTACAGGAAAGTAAATGCGCGATATCTTTGGTCAGCACAAGCAAGACTTCAATGAAATTAGGCGCTTGTGTTTAATCTGTCATGGATTAGATTTAACAACAAGTAGTCTTTCATCAGAAAATTCTAGATTAGTCATGTCTAAAAATGTTGAAGATACTTTACATAATTTAGTGTCTAGCAATCTTCTTAGTCTAGTAATAGCAATTAGAGTAAATCTCTATCAAAATGCAATCAATCAACCGAATTTGGAATTACCAAATTCATCATGGTTATATTTCGATGATAAGTTAATAGAGAAACCTGCAACTCTTAAGCAGGTCTGCGATAAAATTATTCATGCAGATTCTTTTTCCAAAACAGTTCCACCTAGCGGACTTATTGATCCTGAGTATAAGATTGCGGTTCAATTTAAAGGCGTTGAATATAAAAAATCTTGGACATTAAATGTGGTTCTAGAGTGCTTTGTTGAAGACATACTTTCCTTGCTTGATAGTATTGAGAAAAGTATGCCTAACGAGTCAATTAACTAGGGCAAGTAACAATTGGCTAGGTTTCACTACACAATTTTAGGCAACTGGTTACTTGGCCAGTTACAAAGGCGTTAAATGTCCGCTTATGGCTGTGAGTTCAACTGGTGAATGCAACGCTATCCTTATTATTAGTTAAAGGAGCGTTCACATGAAACAGAGAAAGCGTATTTATTATAATGCAGAACAAAGAAGGTTAATTTGGGATCGATATCAGCGCGGTGATAGTGCGCATGATATAGCAAGATTATTTGATCGATACCATTCATCTATATTAGGTATTATCCATAAAACAGGTGGTGTTCGGCCGCTTGAGCCCAAACGCTCACCAACAACACTAACTCTTGCAGAGCGAGAAGACATTTCACGAGGGTTAGCAGCAGGTAAGTCTCTTCGAGAAATAGCGAGATATCTTAATCGCTCTCCTTCCACTATTTGCCGTGAAGTAAACCGCCACGGCGGGATTAAAAAATATCGAGCGAGTAAAGCTGACAAAGTTGCCTGGGAAAATGCCAAACGCCCTAAGCCTTGTAAGCTGTATGGCAACAAAGAATTATGTTTAATCATTGCTCAAAAGATGGAATCTGCATGGTCACCTCAGCAAATCTCTGGTTGGCTTAGGCGGAGATATCCCAATAATGAGGATTTGAATGTGTCGCACGAAACAATATATAAAACCCTATATATACAAACCCGCGGCGCCTTAAAAAAAGAGCTACAAAAACACTTAAGGACGCAGCGGGTAGTCAGGAAATCAAAACACGCCACTCTTAAAGGTAAAGGGTTAGGAAGGATAGTCGACGCTGTACCAATTAGTGAAAGGCCATCAAATATTGAAGACAGAGCTGTTCCAGGCCACTGGGAGGGAGACTTGATCCAAGGCTCAGGAAACAGTTTTATCGCGACTCTAGTTGAGCGACACTCTAGGTATGTAATGTTAGTGAAAGTACCTAGTAATAAAACAAAGCCAGTAATCGAAGCGTTGATTAAACAAGCTAATAAGTTGCCAGCAGAGCTTTATAAATCATTAACTTGGGACAGAGGATGTGAGCTTACTAATCATAAAGACTTTACTCTAGCTACAGATATTCAAGTATATTTCTGCGATCCACAATCACCTTGGCAGCGCGGTTCCAATGAAAATACAAATAGGCTATTAAGACAATACTTTCCAAAAGGAACTAACTTAAATGAGCATTCTCAGATAAGATTAAACCAAGTTGCCAGACAACTTAATGAGAGACCGCGGAAAACACTGGAATACGAAACACCTGCGGAGCGATTTAATCAGTGTGTTGCATCGAGTGGTTGAACTCACAGCACATAGCAGTCAACTAAACTTGGCGGTATTTTTATGAGATTGGCTTTATAGAGCTTATATTTGGTAACTTTATGCCATTATAAGCTTCAATATTATGCCAAGTTATACTTCACTTACGGCGCTGTAGACCAGTAAAAACGTATGTTATTATGCCAGCTTATGCTTCAAACAACAAAAACATTTGAGGATATATTGTTACCACCGGAAGCTCAAAATGATTAGCTTTAAAAATATTTTCACAGAGTTATTAAATGACACATAGCAAAACAAAAACTAGCTTATATAGGCGAGCTTACGTGACTTGGCTGATTAGCACTGGCGTTAACACTGTGCCAGCAATTATAGAAGCTACTGGAATGCCGAGGCGAACAGCTCAAGACACATTAGCAGCAATTCCTGAGCTCTCTATAGCGCTTGAAAACAAAGGCGGTTCGTACTCGGTTGTAGATTGGGGGATGTTGAATAAAGCTTGGTTGAAAAACAACTTACAGCACGTTAAGGACGTGCTACTATATCCCTAAGATCAAGAAATATGAGTATGACGAAAATTGGAGTGTCAGCATGGCTAAGGGTTTAATAGTTAAAAGTGAATGGCTTAATGAAATTATGGAAAATACAATCAACAACGAATTGTTACAGGCATTAGCCTTTCTTGTTCTCTGTGCTTTGGTATGGAAGTTCTTATTAAAACCTATTCTCTATTTATTAATGAAATATCTCAATAAATTAAATGATTCGATACAGCCATTAAAGTGCGCTTTGGGAAAGCACGACAAAGAATATGGAATGCCGTTTGAAGCAGCAGATACAAGAATCACTAGAGTTAAATGCAAAAACCCTGATTGTTCTTGGGAAGACCAAGAGTCAAAACCTATTTTTTAAATGTTGGATTGAATCAAATGAAACTTGATGTTACCCCTGCACAATTGAAAGCGATTAAAGAAATGGCAGACAATGTAAGTGTGTAGTGGCATAGTTAATTTGGCCACCCATTAAGAAAGAAATGTTATGCTAATAAGCATACAAATTTGGGTGAAAAA
>NZ_JADYWS010000055.1:0-8282 GCF_015864715.1 Pseudoalteromonas sp. NZS71
TTCGTTAATCATAATGTGCCCTCAAACAAGATTTGAAGATCTGATCATGACATTGAGATTTAGTTCAAAAAAATCCCTGCTAATTTCTTAGCAGGGATTTGTGTATAAGAGACAGCATAAAGCGCCTTTTTTAATGAGCCGCTTTTAGTGGCGGTTAATTTTAAAGTCGAGTTGTACCTGAGAAATAGCGCTAACGGGTTTGCCATTTTCAAACTTTGGCGCGTAACGCCATTGCTCAAGCGCTGCTTTGGCTGACTTTTCAAATGCGCTGCCGCCTTCAGAGCTAAGTACTTTTGGGTTTTTTACAAAGCCAGCTGCGTCTACCTCAAACTCCATAATAACGCTACCATCGGTACTAAATCTGGCTTTGTGCACTGGGTATTTAGGATTAACACGATAGAGTGGTGTTTGCTCTTGCGATTCTTTCCATGGCACCATTTGAGCGATAGCGAGGCAGTGTTTAGTTGCTTCTTCGCTTTTGCCTTGTTTTTCGTACAGACCTACAAGTTTAGAATGAGCGGTTAGCTCAGCACTGTGATCGTATTTTAAGTTATCGTCAAACGCGGTAACTATGTTGTTTAAGCGCTCAATTGCCTGATTATATTTTTTACTGCCTTCGGCAAATGCGGCTATTAAAAAGTTAGCTTTAATTTGCTCTACCGAGCTACTAGGTAGATTTTCACGGTAGTATTCGTCGGCTTCTTCTAGGTAGTTTTTCGCTTCGCGATATTTTTTAGAGCTAAACTTTTTAGCAAGCAGTGATGCCGCTTCTAGTTTCATGTCGGCTACAAATTTAGGCTTATTTTGTGTTTTAGCTATATCTATTACTTGTTCTAAAAAATTAGCTGCTTTGTAAGCTGATGTTGTGTAGTTAGCTTGGCCGAGCAGTGCATCAATTATTTCTATTGATAGTTTACCGTGATTTGCAGCTAAAATAGTATGGGCTTCGTTATAGAGTGCAAAACGCTGTTCGTTTAGCTCATCGCCGTAGCCTTTTATTGCTTTAGCGTAATTAATAGCTAAGTTGGCAGTATTGTCGTCGCTTTTACCGTAAACGGCTTTACCTGATGTGTAAGCAAGTTTGGCAGTTTGTTGTACGTTTTTGTCTGCTTTAACTGCTGCTAAATAGCTTTGGTATGCTTGGCTAAATACCGTTTGAGGATCGCTTGCTTGGCTGGCGAGTGCTGTAGTACTTAAAGTTGTTGCGCTCAAAGCAGATAAACTTAAGCCTATAAATAAAGCGAGTTGCTGACGTTTCATAATAATCCCTATCGTTGTTTAAAATACAAAATACCAAACGCGCCTGCAGGTGTCACTGATTAAGGTAAATCAACGTAAATAACATTGGCTGTTATTTGTATTAATTTATTGCTAACAATCATTGAAAATAACGCCTGTCGTCGCCATATATTTGCCATAAACAGTCTTGTACTACGGTGTATTTATCCTATTTTGTGATATTATCACTTTATTGTCGTGTCGTAGTTATTTAAATATTTGGATTTGTCGTGGCGCAAGTAAGAGCAAGAGTCCAGCTTAATGTTGGCAGAAATAGTGATATCCCTGCAGAAATAATCTCATTTACTGATTTAAAAGATGGTAAAGAACATATTGCTATGGTGTTTAACAACGCCGATACAGAGCAAGATGTACCGCTTATTCGTATGCATTCTGAGTGTTTAACGGGTGATGTGTTTTACTCATCGCGTTGTGATTGTGGCGAGCAGCTAAATGAATGTATTGAAATGATGCACGAGCAAGGCGGTATTTTATTGTATTTACGCCAAGAAGGCCGTGGCATTGGTTTATACAACAAAATTGACGCTTACGTATTGCAATCGCAAGGTATGAACACCTACGAAGCTAATAATCATTTAGGCTTTGCTGATGATTTACGTGACTTTTCGGATGCTGTGTTAATGCTTAATGCGCTTAATTTAAGCCACGTTAAATTAATGACCAATAATCCTAAAAAGCTTAACGCATTAAAAGATGCCGGTATTAATGTTGACTCGGTTGTGGGCACGCATGCGCACATTAAAGCGGGTGTTGCGGGTAATAAATCGTACCTAGAAACAAAAATTAAGCATGGCGCGCATATGTTAGATATTAAGAAAATTAAAAAACCTTAATCATTTAATTAAGTTTCGTCTATTAATACCCCCTCACGCCAAGTTATACTTGGCGTGTTTCGTTTTAAATTAAGAGCAAGTATGTCTACACAATTACGAATTTTTAAAGCCGATGCAGGGCTAAAGTGGTTAAAAGCCGGATGGCTTATTTTTAAAACCCAGCCAGCAACCTTTATTTTTATGCATTTATTTATTGGTATTGTAGGGCTGCTGTCTTTATTTTTACCGCTGCTGCAAGTAGTAGCAGCACTAGCTACGCCATTTTTAACCGCAGGGTTTTACCAAGCGGTGCTTAGTAAGCAGCAGGGCGGAAAAATTATGCTAGCCGATATTCTCAAGCCATTTACGGCTAAGGGAAATCGCTTAGGGTTATTGCGTTTAGCACTTTATCAGATGGGTGCGGGCATTTTAATGGCGTTACTTGCTAATGGCTTATTTGCCGATGCAGTAGCTGTTATGAGCCAACCAGGACTTGATCCAAACGTAGCACTTGAACAAATGCTTGAGAGTATTTCGGGCGCGAATGTCATTTTGTTTTTTATGGCAATGCTAATTTATTTAACGGCGTTTGCTTACGCTGTACCGCTTGTTTATTTTAGTAAAGAAACACGTATTTTAACGGCGCTTAAAAAATCGTTAATGGTGTTTTATCATAACATTTTGCCACTTGGCGTTTTTGGCCTTATTTGCGCATTATTTATGGCGCTTTCGATGTTCTTATCGTTCTTACCACTGTTGATTTTAATGCCGATTTGCTACATTAGCTTTTTTGTATCTTATCAAGCCATTTTTATGCCTGTTGTACCACCAAGTGACGACATTAATGTTAAGCCACTTAGCAGTGAAACAAGCGGGCGTTTTGACGCTTAATGGATGATAAATTAAAGCAAAAACTAAAAAACTATGTACTTTGGTTACTAGGGCGCCAAGAATATTCGCGTCGAGAGTTAACGCTCAAATTACAGCAAAAAGAAGCGACAGAAGAGTTTATTGAAACGCTGCTTGATTGGTGCGAAAAGCATAATTTTATTAACGAGCAGCGATACTGTGAAGGCTTTGTAAGAAAACACATATTTAAATGCCACGGGCTTAAGCGAATACAAAGCGAAGCTATGGGCAAAGGGATTGATCGTTCGCTACTTGAATTGGTAGTTGAAGAGCTTGAAGTAGATTGGTTTGAGCTTGCGCAGGATGCGTACAATAAAAAATATTCGAATACACCGGCCGATCTCGATTACAAAGATAAAGCTAAGCGCGTGCGCTACTTAATGTATCGGGGTTTTAGCTACGATGAAATTAATTTTGCAATGCAAGCACAGTAAATACAGGTGAGACTTTCAAATGCAGCACATGACTACCGCACAAATTAGGCAACAGTTTTTAGACTTTTTTGCCAGCAAGCAACATCAAATAGTACCTTCTAGCTCGCTTATACCGGGTAACGATGCCACGTTGTTATTTAACAATGCCGGCATGGTGCAATTTAAAGATGTATTTTTAGGCGCAGAAAGCCGCCCTTATACACGTGCGACAAGCTCGCAGCGCTGTGTACGTGCTGGCGGTAAGCATAACGATTTAGAAAACGTAGGCTACACTGCTCGCCACCATACATTTTTTGAAATGTTAGGTAACTTCAGCTTTGGTGATTACTTTAAGCAAGACGCGATTAAGTTTGCATGGGAGTTTTTAACTGAGGTAGTAAGCCTACCTAAAGAAAAACTTTTAGTAACTATTTATCACGATGATGAAGAAGCGTTTGGTTACTGGGCTAACGAAATTGGCTTGCCAGAGGATCGTATTATTCGTATTGCGACCTCAGACAACTTTTGGTCTATGGGCGATACTGGTCCGTGTGGTCCGTGTTCTGAAATATTTTATGACCATGGCGAGCATATTTGGGGCGGTCCTCCGGGCTCTCCTGAGGAAGACGGCGACCGTTTCATCGAAATTTGGAACCTTGTATTTATGCAATACAACCGTCAAAGCGACGGTACAATGTTGCCTCTACCTAAGCAATCTGTTGATACGGGAATGGGCCTTGAGCGTATTTCTGCTATTTTGCAGGGCGTGCATTCAAACTACGAAATCGATTTATTCCAAGGCTTAATTGCTGCTGCTGCAAGTGTTACTAATGCACAAGACATGGACGACAAGTCACTACGCGTAGTGGCGGATCATATTCGTTCGTGTGCGTTTTTAATCTCAGACGGTGTTATGCCATCTAACGAAGGCCGTGGTTATGTACTGCGCCGTATTATTCGTCGTGCTGTGCGCCACGGTAACAAATTAGGTGCACAAGGTTCGTTTTTCTATAAATTAGTTGCTGCGCTAATTGAGCAAATGGGTCAAGCGTACCCTGAGCTTGCTAAGCAACAAGAAATTATTGAAAAAGTATTACGCATTGAAGAAGAACAGTTTGGTAAAACACTTGAGCGTGGCTTAGCTATTTTAGAAGAAAGCTTAAGCGACCTTAAAGGCGATATTATACCGGGCGACTTAGTATTTAAACTTTATGATACGTATGGTTTTCCAGCTGATTTAACGGCCGATGTTGCGCGTGAGCGCCAGATGACAATTGATCATCAAGGCTTTGAAGAATGCATGGCTGTACAACGTAAAACAGCGCAACAAGCGGGTAAGTTTGGCGCTGATTACAATGACCAATTAAAATCAGATAAACACACTGACTTTAAAGGTTACGACAGCACGCATTACAGCGCGACCGTTATTGAAATTTTTGCCGGTGGCGAAGCTGTTCAGTTATTAGAAGATGGTCAACAAGGTATTGTAGTACTAGACCGCACACCGTTTTACGCTGAATCAGGCGGTCAAACGGGTGACACGGGTACTATTACAGTTGCTGGTGGCGAATTTAATGTTACTAATACCACTAAGCTTGGTAATGCTTTTGCTCACCACGGTACTGTACAAGGCCGTATTGGTGTTAACGATAAAGTTGACGCCACTATTGATGATACGCGCCGCGACAGCATTAAGAAAAACCACACAGCTACGCATATTTTACACGAAGCACTACGCCAACTATTAGGTGACCATGTAGGCCAAAAAGGCTCACTTGTTCAGCCTGATCGTTTGCGTTTTGACTTCTCGCATTTTGAAGCGGTTACTAAAGATGAGCTACGTGAAATTGAGCGTGTAGTTAATGACGAAATTCGTCGTAACTTTGCACTTAATACTGAGCTTATGGCTATTGATGATGCTAAAGCAAAAGGCGCTATGGCGTTGTTTGGCGAAAAGTACGATGACGAAGTACGTGTAGTTACTATTGGCGACTACTCTATTGAGCTTTGTGGTGGTACTCACGTTGAGCGCGCTGGCGATATTGGTTTATTCAAAATTGTATCTGAAAGCGGTATTGCCGCAGGTGTTCGCCGAATTGAAGCGGTAACCGGTGCAGATGCTGTAGCGTACGTTAGCGAGCAAGAGCAACAACTTAGCGATGTTGCAGCTTTAGTTAAAGGCGATAGCGCATCGGTACTTGAAAAAGTAACTGCGTTGCTTGAAAAATCTAAAGGCCTTGAAAAGCAAATTGCACAGCTTAGCGATAAACTAGCAAGTGCAGCGGGCGCGTCTTTACTTGATTCGATTGTTGAAATTAATGGCGTTAAGCTACTTGTAGCAAACGTTGAAGGTACTGAATCTAAAGCGCTTCGCGGTATGGTTGATGACCTTAAAAACAAGATTGGCTCAGGTGTTATTGCACTGGGTGTTGCCAGTGGCGACAAAGTAAGCCTAATTGCCGGTGTAACGAAAGACTTAACAGGCAAAGTAAAAGCCGGTGAGTTAGTTAACCATATGGCAGGTCAAGTAGGTGGTAAAGGTGGCGGTCGTCCAGATATGGCACAAGCCGGTGGTAGTGAGCCACAAAACCTTGCTGCTGCACTAGATAGCGTTACAGCTTGGTTAACTGAGCGAACTTAAGCCTAAGTGGCGCTTATTGTTCAAAAATTCGGTGGCACTTCGGTCGGCTCAATAGAGCGAATTGAAGCGGTCGCCGACCTTGTTGTTAAAACCAGGCAACAAGGACATCAAGTGGTTGTGGTGCTCTCGGCTATGTCGGGAGAAACCAACCGCTTAATTAACCTCGCCAAACAAATTGATACTCGCCCGAGTAGCCGTGAACTAGATGTACTTATTAGCACTGGAGAGCAGGTTTCTGTATCACTGCTTGCTATGGCTATTATCAAACGTGGTCATTCAGCTGTAAGCTTATTAGCCGATCAAGTCAATATTCTAACCGACAACATGTTTGGTAAAGCCCGTATTGAAGACGTTGCTGCTACGCGCTTAAAGCATGAGCTTGAGCATAATCGTATTGCTATTATTGCTGGGTTTCAGGGACGTGATATTGAGGGCAATATTACAACGCTTGGACGCGGCGGCACTGATACATCGGCTGTAGAAATAGCAGCGGCTATAAAAGCCGACGAATGCCAGATCTATACAGACGTTGATGGCGTATATACTACAGATCCTCGTGTTGAACCTAACGCGCGCAGAATGAGCCAAGTTACTTTTGCCGAAATGCTAGAGCTGGCAAGTTTAGGGGCGAAAGTTTTGCATATTCGCTCGGTAGAAGCTGCAGGTAGACACAATGTGCCACTTAGGGTGCTTTCTAGTTTTAATCCTGATGAAGGCACATTAATAAGTTTTGAGGAGAACGATATGCCAAGCAATGTGGTATCGGGGATTGCGTTTAATCGTGACGAATGTTTAATTAAAGTTGATGGTGTGCCAAGCGGTACGCAATATCTTTCAAAAATATTGAAACTTTTTGCTGATAATGGCATCGAAATAGATATGATTAATCAAGTTAATCATATCTTTGAAAAAATAGACTATGCTTTTACTGTGCACTCGAATGATTATCTGCAAGCACTTGAATTATTGAGCGAAGATCAAGCTCAACTCAGTGCTCAAAATATAAGCGGATTACCAACAGTAGCTAAAGTTTCTGCTGTTGGAATGGGTATGAAATCGCATTCTGGTGTAGCAAGTTTATTTTTTGATGCATTAGCGCAGGAAAATATTAATGTGGTTTTGGTCTCGACTTCTGAGATTAAAATTTCAGTTTTAATAGATGAAAAGTACCTAGAGTTGGCAGTTCGTGCATTACACAAAGCATTTTTAACAGAAAATGGATAGATTGAGAGTTTTTACTTACTTTTCAGTCTAATTTTCATTAGTATGTTTAAGCGGAATCTTATAATTTTTATTGGAACATGGGAGCAAGAGAATGCTAATACTAACTCGTAGAGTAGGTGAAACCCTAATGATTGGTGACGAAGTAACAGTTACTGTTCTAGGTGTTAAAGGAAATCAAGTTCGAATCGGTGTTAATGCACCAAAAGACGTATCAGTGCATCGTGAAGAGATTTACATGCGCATACAAGCTGAAAAGTCGAACCCTAATCCGGGCAATGCTTAATCAACACGTATACGTAGTTGAGTAATTAACTCAACTAGTCAAAAAGCCACTCACTGAGTGGCTTTTTTGTTTATAAAAACGAGTGTTTCTGGGGTTAGTATTTGTTTTGAAATGTACTGCATTCCGCTTTTATTTTTAATAATAATACCTTGCTTAGTATCTATTACTTCGCTTATGTCTTGCCAAGTTAGCTGAAAGCTTTTGTAATGATTAGCCGATTTAATGCCTTCTTCATCAAAGGTAAGTGTTACCTCTGAGCCTGACGCTCTGCTGAGCATTTGTCTGGTTACCCACCAAGGTCTGCGATAGTAAAAAGCGACGCACTCTAGTACACCTAGCATGATCATAAACGATCCTAAGTAATGATCGTTTAAAACATAAATGCCAAATAAACCAAGCGCAACGAGGAGTACAAGTAAAAAGTACTTAGGTTTGGCGCGCTTACTGTAGGGGAGTGACTCATCAAAGCACTCGTAAAAGTAAGGTTTATCTAGTGTGTAGGTTGTTGTAAATGCCATATTGCCTTGCTTTAAATATCGTTTTTTTTATTTTAACAAGCTAACCGCTAAATGAGCAGCTTTATAGTCAGTGATTTTATTACAGACACAAAAAAACGGCCCTAAGGCTAACACCGATCAGTTAAGGTATTTTTGATCGGTTGACTGATCTTTTGGTTGCTTCACAATACCCTTATCATCTTT
>NZ_JADYWS010000056.1:0-7558 GCF_015864715.1 Pseudoalteromonas sp. NZS71
AAAAAGCAGTTAGCTTATGAGCAACTGACCACTTAATCTAGCCAAAACAAGTTATGCACTTACAATTTGAATCTAGGATATCAAAAGGCATGCTATTACAGCTATTAGGTAATCAAGCCGAGATTCAAGTTAATCCCGACCACCTTGACGAAGGCCAATTAAGGCAAAAGTTTTATACCAAACAAGTTCATGTTTGCTAATTAATTGCGCCATCAAAACTCAAAGGCAGCTTTACTTTAATGGTAAAGCCATTTTGTTTAAACACCTTAAAAGTGCCGCCTAACGCTGTAGTTCGCTCCTCTATAAACGCCAAACCGTAGTGACCTGAGTTATCTGTTGGGGTTACTAAAGTCCCGTTATCGCTAATTGTTAACTCAATAAATTCGTCGCTGTTTATTATATTTATAACCAGTTTGCTGGCATTGCTGTGCTTCATACAATTGGTTACTGCTTCTTGGCAAATTCGGTAAATAGCTATTTCGTGATCTTTTGAAAGGCTATTATCTAACTTAAATTGTGGCTGATACTTAATATTTGCCTTGTGCAGTAAGCTTTTTAGTCGCCCTTGTGTTATTGCCTTTTCTAAACCGAGTTCATCTAACTCACGCGGGCGAAGATAATGCATTAATTGATAAACAGAGTCATACATCGAATTAGCATTGTTTTTTAATGTAGTCACAAACGATTGGGTATCTTCGTTACTAAGGTGCGACAAAATAGCTAAATCTGTTTTTAATGCTGTTAGGTTTTGCCCTAATTCGTCATGCAACTCTTGCGAAAGGTGCTTTCGCTCGTTTTCTTGCACCGACACCATTTTGGCAGCCAGCGCCGTGTTTTGAGTTAGCTGCTCTTTAAGCTCTTTATTGGTTTGCTTTAACTCATTGTTTTTACGTTTAAGCTCAGTAATTGCAGCGCCTAAAACCATACTGGTAATTGCGTTTGCTAAAATAAATAACTGGCTAATGTAGGTATTGCTAGGCTCGTGCGTAATGCTTGCTTCAATTATTATTAATGCGTTAATTAGCGCTGCACTGCTTACAGCCCCTAACGAGCCATACTTATACGAAAACCAAATAATAGGTAATAACGATGCAAGCCGTAATAGCGGGTAGGTATCTGGGCGAACCGCATAGACAAAAAATACAATTAATATAAAACACACTAAAGTGGCTACTAGGCCAAATAACTTAGTGAGCCTGACTGTGTTAAAACTGTATTTAGAATCGTAAATTAACATAATAAAAGGGGCAATTAACAGCGAGCCAGTAATATCGCCCAAGCACATGTTTAACTGATACTGCAGTAGCTCTTTAGCAACCAATACATTTGTAAATTCAAATGCACTGGCAAACAAAAACCACTTTATAGATGTACTCGCAACACAAAGCAGTATTAACGAAAGTATACCTAGGCTGTCGTTAATGCTTGGCGGCCAACGGCTATTTTTAAACACATAAACAAGCGCTATAAAGCAAAGTTCCTGCCAAAAGCCATGAAATAAATCAAACTCCCAAACCCCACTGTATGTTAAACCAAGCTGCGCAGCTAAAGCGCGCGATACAACCCATAAGGTGAGCCAATAGCGTGTTGGAGTGAGTAAGTAAAACGCAATTTTTACGCCTGCGGGAATAAATATCGCGCTGCTCTCGGGTACGGTTTCAAGGTTTTGGCTAACCCAAAAAGCGGCGAGTGAAGCAATAAAGTAAATTAGCCCCACCAATAACTGTTTAGCTACCTCTTTGTATGCGGTAGTAAAACTAACATTAGATAAAGAAGAAGCGTTAGGTAAGTTCATCTAACTGTATTACTCCCGCATCAATTGCAATTTTTAGCAGTTCAAACGAGGTCGTAACATTAAGTTTGCTGTATATGTTTGCTTTGTGTACATGTGCTGTTTTAGGCATTATTTCGAGTATTTGCGCCACTTGTTTAGCGTTTAATCCCTTAGAAAATAACGGAAGGGCTTCAAGCTCTCTGTTAGTAAGTACAGTTAATGCTAAATTTTCGCTACTCATCGAAAAGTTTACGTCTTCACTAATGTACCTTTTACCTAAAGCGACTGCTTTAACTGCATCTATTAGCTCATCAGAGGCAGAGCGCTTAGACACATAACCCAAAGCACCTAATCGCAAAGCATTGCTTACATAAGGTTCGTGGTCGTGCATGGAGGCCACAATACTTTTAATATGTGGGAAAAACTCTTCAAGGTACGACAAAAAAGAAAGGCCGGTTTCAGTCCCGTTAAGCGATATATCAACAATAAATATATCAGGTTGTTCAAGCTCTACAGCCAGCTTTGCTTCTGTCACGCTGCAGGCTTCAATAATTACTTTCCAATCTGGTTGTAACTCTAAAAGCTTTTTAAAGCTGTCTCTTACTAATTGATGATCTTCTATGATGCCAATGAGCATTTAAATCTCCTTTTATGCTTTCAATACAGCGGAGCGGGTAACTAATTACCTAAAACGTTTAAATGGGTTACCTCACTTAAAAGCAAGGTAACAAAACCAGTGGTTCTAAATTGGTAATTAGTTGCTGGTGGAGATTACAACTAAGCTCTTTTTATAGCAGCTCATTGTTATTGCGAAAGAATAATCTCAGTAATACCTTCAGCAGATAGTATTTCAATCCAGTAGCCGTCAGGGTCTTTAATAAATGCTAGGCCCTTCATTGAGCCATCATCTGGTTTTTTTACAAACTCAACGTCGTACTTTGCAAAGCGCTCACAGGCTTCGTAAACATCCGGTACGCTAATACCAATATGCCCAAATCCTTTAGGTTCTTGGTTACCACTGTGGTATCCCTCAAAGCTGTCGTCGCTTTCAGTGCCCCAGTTATGGGTTAACTCAATTAGCGCAGGGCGACGAAACACCCATTCTGCTTTAGTTTTATCATCACCTTGTGGCAATTCTTGCTCGTAGCCTAAAAAGTAAAGCGTAAACTTCATACCAGGAAAATCATACTTACCTAACAGCTTCATACCTAATACATTTTGGTAAAATTCAAGCGACGGCTTTGGATCTTTAATACGTAACATAGTTTGTTGCATAACAAAGCCCTGAGTGGCCTGTTCAACTTGTTCTGGTGATTCGTTATAGTTAGACATGGTGATCCTTACTGAAAATTATAAAAAGGGTGTAAGTATTACGTGTTCCATCATAATCAACCGCCACTTAAATTAAAACCATTCTAGGTAATTCAACGCGTTATAATTGCCTTTAAATTACTAGCACAGTATTTGCAAAGCGTATAATTAAAACTAATGGGCTGTTAAATATCTCTGTGCATATTATTAACACAAACTAGGACGTTTTTTTGAAAACACTTTTACCTTTACTAAGTCTAATATTATAGGCTTTTTTATTACTCGCACTCACGAGTTTTTTTAGTGGGTTTTATAATGCGTATACAATATTTTCTGGTGGCGATCCTAAGTTAATCGCGAGGCATATTTCATCAGCCATTGTTGTATCACTTATACAAATTATTCCTGCTTTAATTGGGCTTTTTATAAATACGTACGTGCTAAATAGTAGGTTAAATAAAAACATAAACAGCTCAGCCATTTTTATAAATATTTCAAAATTTTATGCCTACCTGTGGATTTTATTTATTCCACTTGGTACGTTTTTAGGTATTAAGCAATTAATTAGATTAAAAAGTGTAAGTACATAACGAGCACTTACAAAAAAGGAGCCACTATGTTTTACGATGATATTCAGGGGTTATTACGTGTACTTACAATAGGCGTACTGGGTTATATTGCACTGGTGTTCTGGCTGCGCGTATCGGGTAAACGTACGCTTTCAAAGTGGAACGTGTTCGACTTTATAGTCACCATTGCGCTGGGCTCTATATTGGCGTCTGTTATTATTTCAAAAAGTGTTCCGTTAGCTGAGGGCATACTTGCCTTTGTCGTATTAATAGGGCTGCAATATATTATTACGTGGCTTAGTGTGCGCTCGTCAAAATTTGCAGCGCTTATAAAAGCAAATCCCACGTTATTACTAAGTGATGGTGAATACTGCACGGCTGCACTTAAATCACAGCGGGTAACAAAGTCAGAAATTCGCGCCGCTATTCGTGGTGCAGGCATATTAGCTATAGAAGATGTAGCCGCAGTTGTGCTAGAAACCGATGGTAGTTTTAGTGTACTTAAGCAAAATAACAGCGGGTTAAAAACTACGTTAAGTGATGTAAGCGGGCATTAAATTAATACGCTAATAGTTATATTAACTAAGGCAGGTATATTACCTGCCTTAATTTGTATTAAAGCATAAGTTATTTAGCGTGCTGCTCTAACAAACTAAAGGTAGGTAACCGCCACTTAAAGCGTATTGAGGCCATACGTATTAAGTATCCCGCAACCAAGCTCACAATAATGCTGATGTTGTCGTCAATATTGTAATGGTGTAGCGCTAAGTACAAGCACGCTACAAGTAACGATACACTCGCGTATAGCTCGTTATGTAATACCAACGGCGCTTGGCGACATATTAAATCACGCAGTAATCCACCAAATACGCCAGTAACAACCGCAGCCACTACACAAATACCGTAATGTAGGCCCATATTTAGCCCCACTTGGCAGCCAATAATACTAAAAGCAGCTAAACCCAGGGCGTCTAGGCGCATAAATATGCCTTTAAATTTAACCACCCATTTAGCAAGCCACGTAGTAACAATACCGGCAATACAGGTAATTAATAAATACTCTGGGTGTTGTACCCACGTTAGCGGGTAATTGCCTAGCAATATATCTCGTACGCTGCCACCACCAATTGCGGTCGCACTGGCTACCAGCACCACACCAAACCAGTCCATTTTCATTCGGCCTGCGCTAAGTGCGCCGGTCATGGCTTCTGCGGTAATACCAATAATATAAACAACAGTTAGTAACATGAGATAATCACTTAAAATACGTGCGTAAAAATAAGGTGTGGATTGTATAGATAAATTAAGTAAATAACGAATGAAAAATCGTACTAAAAAAGCTTCATTCAGATAGAAATAACTAATGACAAAACCGAGTGTAAACAAGCTGTTAAGCTCGTGGGTGAATGCGTAATGGTTGATGTGAATTAAAGGACATTTGGCCGCAAATTATAAATAAAACAGGTTGAGGTTTAGTTGTTTTTAGCACGCTTATTTGTAGCTAAATTTAATGGTTAAGTTTAATAATTGGTTTAGTAGGTAAAGCGTAAAATTAACGCAATATGAATATTTAGTTGCATGGTTTTAATTTAGGAACGTATAATAACAAGTGTTAACTAAATGGAATTTGCGTAAAACGCAGCTTAAGCAGAGCAGGTGGATACATGAACAAAGGATTGTTAAAGTCGTGGAAAACCGACAAAGGTTTTGGTTTTATTAAATCAGACACCCTAGAACACGACACGTTTATACACATATCAGCGCTCAAACACATGAGCCGCAAGCCAAAAGTTGGCGACACCATTTACTTTGAAGTTGCAACACAGCCCGACGGTAAAACCAAAGCAATTAACTGCCGCATAGAAGGCGTTGCAGAGCTTAAAGCACCTTATCAAAAACACAAACAACACCCGCACAGTATTGCCAAATCTAATTTTGCCAGTAGCTTTTTAGGCAAAGTCGCCTCAATTGGTCTTACTGTGCTTTGTTTATATGCGTTTACTAAATACAACTCTCACTCAAGCAGCCAAACACCCATTATCACCAATGATGATTTAGCCACCTTTGATAAACAATACCCAAAAATCGTTATTACTAAAAGCACGCAAAATTTTACGTGTGATGGCAGGCAATATTGTACTGAAATGCGCTCACGCGATGAGGCGGTATTTTTTATTAATAATTGCCCGAATACAAAAATGGATGGGGATGGAAAACCTTGTGAAAATGATTCACGGTTTAAAAATGAATGGTAATTTGATAAACCGTTTAGCTAAAGGTTGGGTTGAAAAAAATAGAATTAATAGCTGTGTATAAATACAGCTATTTGCAATTTGTCCCATAACATTATTAAAAGTCGTTTTGGGGTTAAATAACAAAGGGTACTGAGTAGCAATTGTAATTAATTGTTTATAAATGAGTTGTTTGGTGTAATTATCGTACAGCTTATTATTTGCCGTTTGTGTGGGTATGAAATCCAAGGTATTGATCTATAATCTGTTATGTGTATTTGTAAATTGGAGTTATTAATGAAATCTGATAAATATAATAGAAGCATAAATTTTTTGTGTTCGACATGTGGCTGTAAAGATTTTTCATATGATGAAGGGGTGGATGAAGCTATCCAAATAATGACCTGTGCTTCTTGCGAGCGAGAATTCAATAAAGATGAACTTCTTCAAGAAAATAGCGAAAATATAGATGAACATCTTTCTGAAATTAAAAATGAAGTAAAAAGAGACTTAGCAGATCAACTGCGTAAGTCTTTGAAAAAGTCTTTTTCTGGGAATAAGAATATAAGGTTTAAATAATGTCTGTTTCTATCGATGCTGGTGACTTAATAGCAGGCCTAGCTTTTCTTTTATCAGGTTATGCAACTTGGCAAACGGTGAGCTTTAACAAAAAGCAGAAGTCCCTTGTTGAAAGCCAAGAAAAGCTAAATAACCTTCTTCTAGAAAAAGAGAGTGAAGATGCTTTAAAAGAAAAAAGAGCAGATCTTGGAGCTTCTTTTATAAAGTTAGGGGGTAGTAAATACAGACTTAAAGTTTGGAATAAGGGTTCTTTTACAGCTAAAAACGTTAGAATTGAGTTTCCAGAAGGAAATGATGTCGTAATCGATTCTGAAATAACAGAAAAATTTCCAATGGAGAGTTTAGAAAGGCATCAGTCTGTAGAGCTTATTGCTAGTGTTCATGGGCAGACAAAACGGAAACATGTTGTGAGGCTTATTTGGGAAGATGATTCTCAATTGCATAATGAGAAGCTGTCGTACCCCACAATCTAAACACACAATTAATAAGACACCCATCTTAAATTTCAGCTTAGTCAGCAGTGCAGAGCAAGTTTTCGGAGTATTAAAAAATGGACTTTGTTATATGCTTAATTTTATTTTTATTGTTCTATATTTTAGTCAATTATATCCAAAGCATTATTGGGTATTACCCTAAACTAGCTAGAGAATATAAAACGGATTTAATTATTTCTGATTCCTCACTTTTAAAATCAAGCAGTATGTACTTGACGAATGTGGCAGATATTTCTCGTGAGAAAAACAGTGAATATCGGACTTGGCTAAATATCAAATCATTTCAGCAAGGTATATTTATAAGCCAAAAACGGATGTTGATTCTACTATTTCCCAGGAGTTTTTTAATACCATGGGAGCAAATTAGTTTAATAAAAGAAAAAACTAATTTTCTTAAAAATCAATATCTTTATAAAGTCGAATGTAAAAAAGAACCTGTTTATATCATTACGAAATTCGATTTATTAAAAAGCGTGTGAATTAACAGTGACACCCATCCTAAATTTTGCTCTTTTCAAAATTTAGGACTACGTTTATTTAGTGTAAAAAATAAGCAGGGTGTCTTATGGCTATCGCAAGAAAGCGTCAAGTAAGTTTGGT
>NZ_JADYWS010000057.1:0-7440 GCF_015864715.1 Pseudoalteromonas sp. NZS71
CGCCTGCAAAATTGATGCAGGATCACTTGGCGGCTAAAGCCGCCTAAACGTTATGCACTTCAGGTTTGAATCCGCGTCGCTTTTAAAGCATTTATAAAACACTTATAAAGTACGGCTAAATAATGCAACCGCTTGTTGATACATATTAATTGCAAGGGCTGCATCGTATCGCTCACCTTCATCACGCATAAAGGCATGCTGGGCATTAACTTCTTGCCATTGGTAATTAATGCCAGTACTTACGCATTGCTGGTATATTTTAATACGGCCTTCCTTTGGCACATGCGGGTCTTGTTTACCCCATATAAAGTGAATTTCGCCTTGTATATCAGCCATGCGTTCAAATGAGTTATTACCTGATTTTGCCGGTAATGTATTGCTGTGAATATCAGTTGCGTATAAGCAAAAAGCCGCTTTAATTTCAGGGTTAAGCGCCGCTCTGTAAGCTAAATGCCCGCCAATACATACGCCCATAGCGCCCACTGTACCTGTGCAGTAATGCTGCTGCTTTATAAAGTCGATCATGGCTTGCGTGTCGCTATCATGATGCTCCAGTGGTTTTTCCCACTTATCTGCATTGCCTTTGTCTTTACCTGCATCGTCGTAAGCAAGCACAGTGCCCATAGGGTTTAACTCGTGAAATACTTCCGGTACGAACACTACAAAACCATGGCTTGCTAAAATAGCTGCGCTGCGTGCAATAGGTGCAGTTTGCTGAAAAATTTCAGAATAAAAAATAATAGCAGGGAACTGCCCTTGCGCCTGAGGGCGATAGATGGTTGTTCGCATTAAACCTGTAGGTGTTGGCAAGTCTGCGTTATGTTGTTGAATTATCATAAAAGCGCTCAGTTAAATAAAATTATATAATGATATGGTAACTGAGCGCGATAAAATAAACGACTTTTGTTGTCGAGTATTTATACCAACCTGCATAAATCTTTGATCAATTTAACGAATTAAATTTCACTATAACGTCGTTAAAAATTTTTTATTTAGAACAACTAGATAAAAAATTTTTGCCTAGTTCTAGCGTAATTTTCTTAACGTTAAATAGACCCCATATATAAGCAGATTGGTATTAAATACTTGCAGGCATTTTATTACAACTAGCGTAATAACTTACGGTAGCCGGCCAATCTGAAAATATAGCCATTACACCCACGTCTTTTGCGAGTACATCAACGACCGTCATCATATCGCCATCGTTATCTATAACATCAGCAATTGATTGATAGTAATAACCACCACCTTCATTAAGCGGACCTGAGCGCTCAAGGCTCCATGCAATAAGCTCTAAACCTGCTGCTTTTGCGTCAATTGCGTATTGTGATGGCACGATATTATTTTCGTTATCTATTGTTAGCATCATCCAAATTGGAGGGGCTAAAATTTTAACGCCGTCAGCCACAAGTTCATCCATGCCAGGTTGCCATGTTTGTGGGTTACTTGGATCAAATCCGGCTTCACTGTCGCGACCATCTAGGTATACGCTTTTATCTGCAAAGTCAGGGTTAGTGTTAATCCAGTATTTTACGTCTTCAAGGTTAAACGATTGCGGGTAAACTTTTGAGGCTGGCACATTCATTTGTGTGTACTCGTCTAGCATTTTTTGCGCATATTGCTCTTGCGTCATTCCATCAAATGGCATACTTACTTGTGGCGATTTAAGTTCAGGGGTCATTTTTACCCCCATCCCATTAAACAGTGCAATGCTTTGTTTATGGGTCATCAATGTACCGTTGGTGGCATATAAATCAGTGCGCCAACTTGGTGTACCATCCATGTAATCGGCAACGGTAGTTGCATTAGTGTTTGCACCATCCATTTTACCTTCAAGGGTTAAAAATTCCGCTAAGCTTATATCGCTGGTACAACATTTTGCAGAAGCAGCAATACCGTTAGCGGGGTCTGCTGGTGTAAATGGCACACTGCATTTAGCTGCAAGCTCAGGAATGGCTAAAATATTAGTTGTGGTGTGTAAGTCGCATTGAGAATGGCGACATACTAGTTCTTTATCGTTTGTAAATGTAACATCGCATTCAACAATGCCTGCGCCCATTCTGGCTGCAGCAATATAGGCTTCTTTAGTATGCTCAGGGTATTGCATTGATGCACCGCGATGACCAATAGAAAAGTCGGTGCGGTAAAAAGGACCTTCACTGCATGACTCTAATTGTGTTTTTAAAGCGCTGTCGCTCATATCATTGACTAAATAATATGGACGAGTGCCTAGTTGAATATCTGGCGCATCACCGTTTGGTACTTCTACAATAACAGGCGTAGGTATTTCAACAATCTCAACTTCGGTGTTGGTAACAACCACTTCTTTTTCTATTATTTCTACATCGTCGTCGCAGCCAGCAAGTGTGGCTAACAATATACAGCCTGTAAGTAAGGTAATACGTTTCATTGTTTATCCTTAAAAAGTAAAATTTGTACTACCTTAATGATTATTAATGACAATTTAGCTACAAGTTTATTAATTTACTTTTTTATTAAGCATTTGATTCACTAATAATGCACCTAACATTATAGCTGCACCAATACTTAACCTAACTATGTCAGCGTCTCTGTTCCAAATAAGCACGTTAACAATAATCCCTGCTGGGATAAGTAAGTTATTCATGACTGCCAGAGCTCCAACGTTGACGAGTGTTGCGCCTTTATTCCACATAAAGTAACCAAGGCCTGATGCAACAATCCCTAAATAAATCAGTATGCTCCACTGAGTAGAAGTGGTTGGTAATTTGTTTGAATTACCAAATAATGCATAACAGATTGTGGCAATAATAAGTGCGCCTATAAAAAACCATCCAAATACGGTTTTATCATCAAGCTGATTGTTCATCATTAAGCGTTTGTAGGCTACTTGGCCTACAGCAAAACTTATGTTCGCACCTTGAACTAATAATAAGCCAATTATGAAATTGCTATTTAGGTTTTCGTAACGAATGGTAATCGCACCAATTACAGCAATAAGTGCGATTATAAAAAAGCGTGGGTTAAAATGTTTGTTCAATGCATCATTTAGCAAGGTAATGTACAAAGGAGTCATTACTGTAAATAGCAGTACTTCGGGGACGCTTAAAAATAAAAAGGAATGGTAGTAAAAGCTATACATAACACCAAGTTGTATAGCGCCAATCAGCATGAGCTTTAAGGCTAAAGGTTTAGGTGTTTGTTTAAACTTTAACAATGGTAAAAATACGAGGGTTGCTAGTGCTATGCGAATTAACACACTAAACCATGCATCAACCTGACCTGCTAAATACACGCCAATTAAACTAAATGAAAATGCCCAAAGTAAAGTTACTGCAAATAAGTACCGCATAGCTGTCGTCTTTAAATAATTAATTGCAGCAGTTTATCTGTTATAAATTGATGTATAAACAATAAAAGCCCGCAAGCGGGCTTTTATAAAGCAATAATTAATAAACTAAGTTACTAGGGCGTGTTGATCTTTGTGGATTGAAATTTGTTCAATCTAGGGGCGATTTAATCGCGGCGCGAGGTTTGTAACCTAGCGGGCTAAGTAAAAACCGAGTAACAAAGAGTTAATCGTCCCTAGAAAGAACCCAAAGGGCAGCGCATGTTTGGCATTTATGCTGCGTTATCGCCTATTTATGGGGAATAACCACACTACATAGGCTCTGCCTTGCCTAAAGGCCAAACATACTGCTGCAAATTCAACCACGAAAGGTCAACATGCCCTAACTATTCAACTAAACCACGGCGCTTAAGTAGTGCGTCGGTAGTTGGTTTTTGACCTCTAAACTCAATGTAGCTTTGCATTAAGTCGCGGCTGTTACCTTTTGATAGGATTTCTTTACGGAACTTATCACCGTTTTTACGTGTTAAGCCGCCGTTGTTTTCCATATGTGCAAAGGCGTCTGCTGCAAACACTTCAGTCCATAGGTACGCGTAGTAACCCGCTGAATAACCACCTGCAAATGTGTGGCTAAAGAAGTTTGATTTGTAACGTGGTGGAACAGGGTAGTAAGCAATACCGTGTTTTTCTAGCGCGTCTTGCTCAAACTTTTGAACGTCAGTAATTTTCTTATCAGAACCAAATGAATGCCATTCCATATCAAGTAGTGCAGCGGCTAAGTATTCAGTAGTGCCGTAACCTTGGTTGAATTTTTGCGATTCAAGTACTTTATCAAGTAAAGCTTGTGGAATTGGCTCACCTGTTTTGTAATGTTTCGCATAGTTAGCAAGAACGGTTGGTTCAATCATCCAATCTTCATTTGCTTGCGACGGAAACTCAACAAAGTCACGTGCCGTTGCAGTACCCGCTAGGCTTGGGTATTTAACATCTGAGAATAACCCGTGTGCAGCATGACCAAATTCATGGAACATAGTAGACACTTCGTCAAATGTCATTAGCGTAGGCTCGCCTGCAGCAGGTTTTGGAATGTTCTGCGCATTGTAAATAACCGGTTTAGTGCCTTTTAATCCGCTTTCGCTAACGTATGCACTCATCCATGCGCCGCCACGTTTACCTTCACGTGCATATGGGTCTAAGTAAAATAAACCAATAGCGCTGCCATCAGCGTTAAATACTTCGTATACGGTTACATCTTCATGATAAACAGGAAGATCTTTACGTTCTTTAAACGTAATACCGTACAGTTTGTTCATTGCAAAGAATAAGCCATCGTGAATAACCGATTGCATTTCAAAGTATGGTTTAACAAGTGCTGGATCTAAGTTGTACTTTTCTGCACGTACTTTTTCAGCATAAAAAGTCCAATCCCATGGTTTAAGCTCAAAGCTTTCGCCTGAATCGTTAATCACTTTTTGAATAGCGGCTGCTTCAATCTTTGCTTTTTCAACTGCTTTTGGTGCTAAGTCATCAAGGATGCCGTAAACGTTTTCAGTTGTTTGCGCCATACGCGACGTCATTACATAAGAAGCCCAATCTTTGTAGCCTAAAAGCTCTGCTTTTTGAGCGCGTAGGTTGGTTTCTTTAATAATAATAGGGCCGTTAGTTTTTGCTGCACGGTTTGCAGAGGCTTTAAAAATTCGCTCACGCAGGTCGCGGTTTTCAAGGCTACTTAAAATTGGCTGTTGCGTTGTATTTACCAAAGTGATCATGTAGCCGTCTTTGCCCGCTTTTTTAGCTGAAGCTGCAAGTCCTGCAATTTCGCCTTCAGAAAGACCCGCTAATTCACTTTTATCTGTAACTACAATAACGTCTTCTTTAAACGATTTTAAAATGTTTTGTGAAAACGCAGTAGATAGCTGAGCTAGCTCTGAGTTAATTTCACGCATTTTAGCTTTTTCAGCGTCATTTAATTTAGCACCTGCTTTTACAAACTGCTTGTAGTAAAAATCAACTAGGCGTTTATCTTCTGCGTTTAATTTATCTTGATTGTCGTAAATTGTTTGTACGCGCTTAAATAATTCACCGTTTAAGTAAATATCATCTGAGTGAGCAGATAATACAGGCGCCATTTTTTCATCAATACGCTGGTATTCAGCATCTGAAATTAAACCAGATAAGTTATAAAAAGCAGCCGATACGCGATTTAATAGCTCCCCTGACAATTCCATTTTAACTAATGTGTTTTCAAATGTTGCTGGAGCAGGGTTATTAGCAATGGCTTGTACTTGTGCCGTGTGCTGTGCGATACCTGCATCGAATGCAGCTTCGTAGTCTTTTGTACCAAATTTATCAAATTCTGGTGCCATATATTGCAATGGGCTTGGCTTAAATAAAACATTGTTTGCGTTCATGTCTTGCACTTGTGCTGCGCCTTCTTTTGCCATGTTTTGTGTATCGTTAGATGAACAGGCCGATAATATTAAGGCACTAGCAATAGTAGTGGCGATCAGGGTTTTACGCATAATAACTCCATAGAAAGATTAGCCGGAATAGGCTTTGCGAGTCGAAAAACCTAGTTAACTTATCAAATTTTGGCGTTTATACAATAAAGTTTATCGGTATTAAGGGGGATTTGAACGCAAATTAGCTAATATTTAGCTTTAAGGGAGGTAAAAGTAGCTCTAAAAGTAAACACCTGAGCTACTTAATAAGTCGTTGAGTCATAATTGCTTAGTTATATCCAAGTACAAATTTTCTCTCAGAGCCAAAGTTGCTAGGTTGTTGTTGGC
The DNA here is from genome assembly GCF_015864715.1 of Pseudoalteromonas sp. NZS71. Lineage (NCBI taxonomy): Bacteria > Pseudomonadati > Pseudomonadota > Gammaproteobacteria > Alteromonadales > Pseudoalteromonadaceae > Pseudoalteromonas > Pseudoalteromonas sp. NZS71. The sequence continues at coordinate 6,118 of NZ_JADYWS010000057.1, forward strand.
CAAACTCTTTGTTGATAGATGCCAGTGTTTGCTCTTGTTCTGCAAGAAGGCACAAAATTTTATTTCGGTAATCTAGGCTGCTTTCAAATAAATGTAAGTCTACCTGCGGCTGCAAAGTAGCGAGTCTTTGATTTAAAGTAAGTTGTGTCATATGTGATCTCCAGTGCTTGTACACTATTTATATAGCACTCGGTGCAATAAAGAGTTAATAAATTGTTCATAAAAAGTATATTGAACTTATTAACTTGGCGTTTTAGTTATATTATGACTGCTAAACTTACCCAACACTGAACCGCTTTCACTTTATAGCGATTTAAATTTAAAGCGCTCCTTTGCTTGTTTTGGAAAATAAATGACCTTAGAACACATAAACCAAATTCTTGCCTTTGTTGTATTTAGTTACAGCGATGTACACATTACCGTAGCAAAAATTATTAAAGTGCCTTTAATACTTTTCGCTATTTGGTTTATTGTGACGCGTATTGGCAAGCTAATAACAAAAACATTATTGGCAAAAAAGTTAAGCCAAGATGCCGTGCATTTATTTACACGTATCTACTTTATTTTAAGTATCGCTATTTTAATTTTTACATCTTTAGAAGTATTAAGCATACCGCTTACTGCGTTTGCTTTTGTTTCAGGTGCAATAGCCATTGGTGTAGGCTTTGGTGCTCAAAATATTATCAATAACTTTATTAGTGGCTGGATACTAATGTGGGAACGCCCAATACGTATTGGTGACTTTTTAGAGGTAGGCAATGCAAAAGGCGTGGTTGAAACAATTAATACTCGCTCAACGCGTATTCGCCGAAATGACGGCGTACATATGCTTATTCCTAATTCTCAATTGCTCGAAAATACAGTAACAAACTGGACGCTAATAGATGGCAATGCACGCTCATCGGTCAGTGTAGGCGTTGCGTATGGATCAGACGTGATACTGGTTAAAAAGCTTATTCAGCAAGTGCTTGATGATCATGAAGCAATATTGGCTAATCCAAAGTCATCGGTGTTATTTGATGACTTTGCAGATAGCTCGCTCGTATTTAACGCTATTTTTTGGGTGTGCGCCGAGTCAGAAACCATGCTTAGAAAAGTACGCAGTGATATTCGTTTTAGTATTTACGCTGTATTTGAAAAGCATGATGTAGTGATTGCTTTTCCGCAGCGTGATATTCATATCGACGGTGAAATTGCATTTAAGCGCTCATAGTTCAAATATAGTAAATATTAAAAGCCGCTAATAGCTAACACCGATCAGTTAAGGTATTTTTGATCGGTTGACTGATCTTTTGGTTGCTTCACAATACCCTTATCATCTTT
>NZ_JADYWS010000058.1:0-4627 GCF_015864715.1 Pseudoalteromonas sp. NZS71
CCAAAAGTAGGACCGTTCGAATTTCAAAAACTCGGTACACCATTAAGTCAAAGCATGCTTAACTGAATGGTGTTAGCTAATAGCGGCTTTATTTTTGTGGCTTAGTTTTAGCTGCTTAGTTTTTATAAAAATTATTGAATTTTTTGTATGTGTTAAGGTCTATCAGCATGCAAATATACCTATACAGTGGAATAACCATGCAAAACATGCCATCAATTAAACGTTGTACTCGAGAAGAGTTAGCGCCAGAGCAAGATTTGGGGCGTTTAGTCTCTTTTTTACGTTCGAGATTAGCCATTCATGTTGATGCCAAGTTACTTCCTATGGACTTAACTTCAGCGCAATATATTGTGGTTGTACTACTTGCGAGAGAGTCGGTTAATACGCTTGCAGGACTTTGCGAGTATATGGTTTATGATCGTGGCGCTATGAGCCGCTTACTAAACCGACTTGAAGAAAAAGGACTCATTATTAAAACGCAATGTGAGCTTGATAAGCGCTCAACTATTTTGTGTTTAAGTGAAAAAGGTAAAGCTCTTTGTCCAGAAATAATGCCTGTAGTAAACGAAGTCTATGCTCAAGCATTAAATGGTTTTTCAGAGCCAGAAAAAAATCAAATAATAGACTTATTATTTAAAGCTATAAATAATCTAGATACATTACCCGAAATTCCCCCCACAAATAGATTATCAATAAAATAGCGATACTGTTTCAACAGAAAGTTAGCGTGCTAATTAGTTGATCTGATTGTGCGTAGAATCTAACTTTGATAATATAGTTGCCTAGGCAATTAAAGTTATCATCTTGTTAGGTTTGTTATGATTGAAAATAATTTGTTAGTACAATTACAGCAGCAATATCCAGAACATACTTTTATGCAACATCACTTAAGTGTTGTCCATAAGGGACGTTTTGCTAACGCGATTGTGTATCGATATAAAGATAATGAATTTGATTTAATTGTTAAAGATTTTAGCCAAAGCCCGTTATTTATCCGCAAAACATTTGCGCGACTATCGGTAAATCAAGAGTATAAAGGGTTGAGCCGTTTAGCAGAGCTTGATGCAGTTGCTAACCGCTTTTGTAGATTGTCGCCGATAGCGGTTGCTTATAACTATATTGAAGGCACGCCACTGCGCGCTTTAATTCATGAAGATAAAACGCTACCAGTAAGCTTTTTTAGCGAGCTTGAGCGTCAAGTAGCAAAAATGCATCGTAAAGGCATCGTGCATTTAGACTTGCGTAATATGGGTAACATTTTATGTGGCGCAGACGGTAAACCTTATTTTATTGATTTTCAGTCCACTATTAGCTTTTCACGTTTTCCGCGCTGGTTGCAACGCTTTATGCGAGGGTCTGACATGTCAGGTGTATATAAAGCATGGAATAAATTGGGTGAGCAACCTCTACCACAAAAAAAGCAAGACTATTTAGAGCGCTTTAATCACGTGCGTAAACGCTGGATTTTTAAAGGTTACCCAATACAGCGTGGTTATGCGTGGGGCGCTGCACTTATTACTCAATTTGTAGATTCAGACTTAGTACGAAATATTACTGATAGACTTTAATTTAAAGCACAAACCGTAATTTAAAAACACCTAATTCATTGTGTGATTTTGCCCATATTAGCCTAGCTAATATGGGGTTTTTTTTATTATAAGTAATCCCTTTGGTTTGCTTACTTGTTGTTTAATCCCTCAAAAACAATTCCTTTTACTGTTTTTTTAATTTTTTAAAATAAATATTAGTACTGCATTTAGTTTGCCCATACAATGCGCAAAAATAGCTTGCGCATGCTTAATAAGTTCACGTTTTTTCTGCAATTTTTTATTGTTCAAGTAGACTATAAATAATGTGCGCTTTTAAATTTTAAGGTTTTAAGATGATTGAGTATCCGGTAGACCAACTTCCACAGCTCATAAATGATTTATTGCAATGCGATACAACAGAACGCAAAAATAAATTATTAGCAGATGCGCAGTTAACGCTTTCAACAGAGCACCTGTCATTACTTTTTGAGGCGATACCAAAAGAACAACGACTTGAAATTTGGCAGTTGCTTGACGAAGACACGCAACACGAAATTTTTGTTAATTTAAGTGAAGATAGTTGCTTGTGGTTGCTGCAAACACTAGAAGACACTGAGGCTTTTAAACTTCTTGATGAAGTTAATGTAGAAGAGCTACTGGAACTTGAAGAAGTTATACCAGAGCGATTTGTTGAGTATGCAAAAAAGCAACTCGATGAAGCGCAAACCAAACAATATGATTTAGCGCAGCAATACCCGCCAGAACAACTTGGTCACTGGTTAGGTTTTGACTTTTTAAAAGTATCGGAGAAGCTAACAGCCGGTGGTGCTAAAAAATTGCTACATAAAGGTTTACCGCAATACAGTGAAGTTATTTATTTAGTAAGCCGCAAGGGTAGTTTAATAGGTGAGGTTGCGGTAAATGATTTAATAAAAGCCAGCGACACCGATAACTTAATGACATTGGCAAATCATGACTTTTCATCGCTCCATGCTGATGATGATTTATATGAAGCGGCAGAGGTGGTGATTCACAGTGAAAAAATGGCACTGCCAGTGGTTAATGCTGATAACAAATTACTTGGGCGATTAACCATTGCCTCAGCGTATGAATTACGCCAAGAAATTGCTGATGAAGCTGCCGCTAAAGCCGGTGGTTTACGTGAAGACGAAGACCTGTTCGCAAGTGTGCGAAAAAGTGCTAAAAACCGTGGTATATGGTTAGGTATTAACTTAGCTACTGCCTTTTTAGCGTCCTGGTTCATCGGTTTATTTGGCGCAACTATAGAACAGGTTGTAGCACTCGCTGTATTAATGCCAGTGGTTGCTTCTATGGGCGGGATTGCAGGTAGTCAAACATTAACCGTTATTGTGCGTGGTTTAGCGCTCGGACAGGTTACAGATTCAAACCGCAATGCGTTACTTAAAAAAGAGCTACGTGTTGGCGCTGTAAATGGCTTGGTATGGGCGTTTGTAATAGGTCTGCTTACCTTCTTATGGTTTAACGATTTAATGCTCAGTATTACGATTACGGTAGCCATATTATTGAATTTAGTCGCTGCGTCACTAGCGGGTGTTGTTATTCCGTCTATTTTAGACAAAATGAAAATTGATCCGGCGTTATCTGGCTCGGTAATTTTAACTACCGTTACCGATATTGTTGGGTTTGTTACCTTTTTAGGTTTAGGCAGTTTATTGCTTTTATAAGCCTTATACCAATGCGCTTAATTAAGTGATCTATCTTGAGGGAAGAAAATCGTGTCGATAACAAGGCAAAAATTTCGTTATTTAGTTGTTCTCGGCAATTGCTCCTGCATTGCTCTACCTCCTGCATCCATGCAGTTGTATATCAGAAATTTTTAACGTAATTAGCGTCAGATTTAACCTCTCAAGTTGATTAAGTATTATTGCGGATGGTATTACTTACAGGAAAATACAATGACCTTTGAAGTCATGATTTGGTGTGCAATTGCTTTGTGTATTTCACAATCGGCAATATTTTCGGGCTTAAACTTAGCGTTTTTTTCACTAAGTAGGCTTCAGCTCGAAATGGAAAGTGCAAAAGGGAACGAGGCGGCCATAAAAGTGATGGCCCTTCGAAACGACTCTAACTTTTTATTATCGACTATTTTGTGGGGCAACGTAGGTATTAACGTACTACTTACACTACTTTCTGATTCGGTATTAATGGGCGCAAGTTCGTTTTTATTCTCAACTATCGCAATTACTATTGTTGGTGAAATAACACCGCAGGCTTATTTTTCGCGTAATGCGCTAAAAATGGCGAGCCTACTTTCGCCGTTAATTAAGTTTTATCAGATTCTGTTTTATATAGTTGCTAAGCCAACGGCTTTAATTCTCGATGCATGGTTAGGTAAAGAGGGGATTACGTACTTTGCTGAAAGTGAGCTCAGAGGTATTATTCGCAAACACATAGAAGCAGAAGAGGCTGATGTTCAGCACGTTGAGGGAATAGGCGCGCTTAACTTTTTTAGCTTAGATGAAATAAGCGTAACCAAAGAGGGTGAAGTAATTGATCCAGACTCTATTATTGCTTTGCCTACTAAGCTTGATTTGCCTATTTTCCCAGACCTTACATTAACGACTGATAATGAGTTTTTACGAAAACTACATAAGTCAGGTTATAACTGGGTGATCATTACCAATGAAGACGGTTGGCCTTTATTAGTGGTAGATGCTGACGGCTTTTTACGTTCAGCCTTGTTTGAACCAGATACGTTCGACCCTTATCATTATTGTCACAGACCTATTATTGTTGCTGATGAAGCGATGCGCCTGAGTGAAGTTATTTTAAAAATACGGGCTAGTCATTCTTTAGATAAATCGTTTGATGGGGCCATTGATCACGATGTGGTGTTAGTGTGGAGTGATGTGAAGCGCATTATTACCGGTGCTGATATATTTGGTCGGTTACTCAAAGGTATGAGTGCACCAAAACTCGAACTGCATGAAAATACAGAAAATAAAAAGCCGCTATAAAGCTGTCTCTTGATCACAAGTTTGACTCAAGAGATTTTGCTAAATCGTAGCCTTCCAGGATGGCTTGTAACTTAAGCCATCCTTGCCATAACACTTTCA
>NZ_JADYWS010000059.1:0-4524 GCF_015864715.1 Pseudoalteromonas sp. NZS71
CTTCCCTTATTTAATTACTTAGGTCTTAGGATAGTGAAACAGACTATTCGTACGGTCTGTCAGCGAACACTTTGACGCGTTGAAATGCGGATTATTTGGCTCTTTTAAAGTCAGATCGCCAAGACTAGTCTCAATTAATTTGCACACCCCACAACACTATTAACCCGAAATTTGGAATGGGATTGTCTGGAAACCTCTTGCCGAGGTGCACCATTGACACTTTAAGTTTCTTTAAAACTCCCATAAACATCAAGCGATACATTGTTGGTTCATCATCACTGACTACGGGGTGCAAACTATTTGAGGAATGAAACCAGTTAACACACAACAAGCATTTAAAATCAAGCAATATGTAAACACACAAAAGCGAAATAATATTTAGTTACATTGACTTTCAACTTCTTAATTGAGTGATTTTCAGTCCATCTCCCTCCCCTTCAGAGTGAGGCGAGACCTGGGCCCAGCTCTACCCCCTGTAACCTCATGAGTGGTGGAAGCATTTTTGTCCTGAGCAGACTCCGTTCTGTGAAGAGCAATTCCCTTATTTGCCTGGTAAGCTACCAACTCTTCATGGGTTGGTTTTCTAACAAGACCATTTTCAGGCTCTAGGGCAGCATTATTTGACACGTGAGCAAAGAAATCAAATGCTGCAAATTTGGAATTTTCCTTGTAACCCTTTTTCAGCCAGCCAGATGGAGGCATGTTTGTGGACAGCATAATGTTCCAAATAATTTTTGCGTAAAATCCACAATATCTCCTGAGGGTTGTGTGCTTCTTTATTACAGAGGAGATCTCCATTCTTGTGACACGACCTCCGTAGCTGCTAGTTCCCCCAAATTCAGTGGATTCAGATGAACCGGCATCAGCGCAGTACCTGGCAATGTCCCACATCGCAAATGTTAAAGTAGCCTCAGGAACCCCAGCCCTAACCAAATCAGCCCGAATGTGCTCGATGCTTTCAGCAGTGGCTATATCTGGCGAGCAGGGTTCGTAGGAGAATCTGCGCACATCCTGCACTTTAGGTCTTGAAAAGGGATCTCCAGAAGCAAAGGGTGGAGCAAGGCTCTCCCGGTCGGCCTGTATGTCTGCTTGAGCTCTCTTGCGAGCTTGCTCAAACACCATTCTCTGCCTAGAGCCCAGACTCAAGCCAGCAGGGGAAGAGGTCTGCACATCAGCCTGTTTGGGTTGATAGACCATAGTGCTTGGGCTAACTCCATGTGGGGCCACAATTCCTGAGGGTTGCTTAATTGAAAAGCCACCAAAGTCCTCACCCTCCTCAAGCTCAGCATCAGCCATCTCCTTCTGCTTTAGTTTTTCAGTCCACTCGTCAAACCTCGCGTCTGCAGGTTTTGACGTAGATGAACCAATCATGGTCGTGGCAGTTGAACTTAAAGTGCCCAAGTTGGAAATTGGGGCAAAGAGCTGGGAGGAAGTCCTCTCAGCAATTCTTGGTGACCTGATTGGTGACGAGGTTGTTGATCTTGGAGCGACAGGAGGAGAGGTTCCCTTTTCCTCTGTCTCATGAACAATAGCTGGGGGTGAAGATGTGGCAACAACGGACGTCTCTTGAGAAGAAGTCATATTTAAACTAGTGATACTCAAACTGTATTTTATCAAAACACCTACACTCAACCTAACTACAGTGAACTCCAATGGTTGTGCGGTTTAAGACCCTTAACCAAATCAATGAATTCACTGGTGTAAACACAATTTTTAATTACAACGGACTCTCCAGAAATCACTATCAAACAACCATCTTTGCCAGAGTCAATTGTGAAGAGCAGAACCACAGCCACAAGTGCGGCGGTTAGGCCTATTAAATAACTCTGATACATGGATGGCAAATACCAACACTATCACTAAACAGATTGCAGATAAAGTTCCCCCCTTGAAGAGATTACTGCTTGGGAAATTGTCTTTTGGACCACAGTAGCTAATACGTTTGGTTCCATCCAAATAACTTCCACCATGCGGCAGGCTATGGACGTTGTCCCCGACCTGCGGTAGAGTGGATCTTGTTAGGCACCAAACAACAACTCCAATACCCAGCCCAACAGCAATCGGCAACAGGACTCTTGTGTGATCAGGTGGTGGAGTCAAACTTGGCATCCTCCTGTAGGAAGCGCCCACTTGGACTCAATATTCTCAAAACCGACCTATGCCGGGTTAAGCAGAGGTAAACTTTGTACCGATCTTCTGGCTCAAAGGAATCAGAGGCAGTTATGAAGGTCACAATATCAAAGGTAGACCCACGTATTTGACAATCCCTCTTGTACTCCAAATTGTGCCTATCAAGCAGATCAAAGATCTCTTTCTCGTAGCAGACTATCTGACCCTCAAGGCTCCCGGCGAATAGTTTTTCAAAGATAAGTTGATCTGATTTGTATGAAAACGCTGCGCAATCCAACTTACCGAGAAAATCACAGGTCTGGTTGCCGAACCTTTTTGACTGGTAACAGGTGAAGTGAGCGTCTGGACAACTGAACGGAAACTGATTTGGATCTGCAAAACAGAATGCTGTCCCCTCTGGCAGCTCCTGACCAATATATTCGTCGATGATCTTAATTGAATCTGATCTGGCGTTTGGGATGTCAGCTGCAGCTTTGATTCGAATTCCAGATAAGTTGATCGGGTCAGGAACTCCGTAAGTGAAGGCTTCAAACGTCCTGTCTGCTTCCAAAATTTCTCTAATTAAGGTGCTCTTTCCGGCTCCGGCCACACAATGAATGTAAATTGGGAAACTCACAGGCAATCTTGTTCTAATGTAACCAGCATCTACCAAACTATCATACACAAAGTCCATACTTATTCACAAAACATAATGTTTAACCTAATCTACATACTAGATAAAAAGAGATCCTTAACGCTAGATTTGAGAAGATGCGAATGTTTAACGATGAACCGGACACAGTTGTAATGATTCTGCAGTGCCTCCTCATCCATATATTGCAGTACCCTCTCACCAAGAGCAAAAGCATACCCAACCTCAATTGCGTAGGAATCAAGGCAGTTAGCAAGATTGTCCTTCTCTATGGCCACACAAAGCCTCTCCAAAACTAGCTGCGGGCGTTTAAAAATTCCATCAGCACACAGATTCCAACCACAGAATGTTGGTTTCTCAGTAAACTGGACCTTGGCCTTCAATCTGAGTTTGCTTAAAAATTTTTCATGCGTTTTTGAAACTCTGAGCCTTTTGTTGGCACACATATCATCACCAGCAAAACATATTGCCTCTGACCCATTCAAATCATATCGGAGGAAAGTAAAAAGCATGTTTGCCATAGTGTTGAATAAGAATGTGCTTGCTTCCCCGGTGAAGCGCATTATTGAGAATTTCCCAAGCTTCGACCCAAGATGTGTTTTAATGTACACATAATCCTCAATCAGGTCCCACGGGAGCTGGAGATGTTTCATGAGCTCGATTTCAAAGCTCAGAATGTAATGATCCTGACTTGAATCAAAAGCTTCATAGTCAGACTCTGTGCTCATGCCATTGAATTCATTCTCAATCACCCACTCATTAAGGTCTTCAAGATTTTTGCCGGAGTGTATGTAAAGGTTCTTGGGTAGCGCAGTTTGCAGCTTATGTTCTATATATCTCATATAAGGGGCGAATCTACACAGTATGGAGTGATGAAAGCAGGCCAAAGTTTGACCAGCCTTAGCGTCTCTAAATCGATTGTCCCACTTGGAGCAGAATTGACTCTTCATAAAGATGAAGGCAACATCAGCCAACCAATCTCGACAAGACCGACCAGAGTGGTTCTCAATAACTGCTGCACTCTTACTCGTTTTTTTGTCTTCGAATTCCCTCTTAGATATGGCTAGTAAATTGGAATCGAGACGCCCCTCAATTGGAATCTTCCGCAGGAACTCATTGAGGAGGAACTTACCATAGGGTTTGGCCCGGCTCAATTTAGCTGACTCAGCTGATGGATTTGAAAAACTAAGGCGTTTTTTGACGGCCATCAAGAAGGTTACCGAATCACTTCCCCTGTGTCGGGGATAGATTGCTTCAAATCTTTCTGCAGCATTTGCAAGGGTCACCTTGTATTTGTTTGGGTGGTCATCAGGGAATTGCATTGAAACTTCAGACCCACACCTCACCTCCCGGTACTCCCTGCACATTATTCTCTGGACCCAGTTAGCCCTTATTGATTCCAATTCGAAGAGTGGCAGGTGGGTTTTGAACCATGGTTCCTGTTTGACCTCCTCAGCTAACTCAATCATTTCTTGATCCTCATCTTGCATGAGGTCAATTTCAGTTTTAAGCCATGGATCGCCAGCCAACTTGGCCTCCATCACCCCTTCAGATTTTCCAACCTTGTCCCCAAAGTCATTAGTCAGTTCAGGTAAGCCTGGCAGCTGAGATACAATGTCAGAAATAGTTGCCGTTTTGGTCAAGAACTTGAAGAGAGTTCTGCCGTGAAAAACCTGACAAACATCTTCAATACAGTTACCAACTAGGTTGACAAATATAATGTTATTCCGGAACCTAGATAGTGCTGTAATCCAACGGCGCTC
>NZ_JADYWS010000006.1:0-168441 GCF_015864715.1 Pseudoalteromonas sp. NZS71
AAAGATGATAAGGGTATTGTGAAGCAACCAAAAGATCAGTCAACCGATCAAAAATACCTTAACTGATCGGTGTTAGCTAATTGCGGCTTTTTTAATGTGTTGTTTAAATTATTTAAACTCTAAATTACTTTTTTACTTGAGCATCTAACGATTCGCCATTCACTTCACTAGAATCGTCACTCATTAGATATAAATATGTAGGCATTAAATCCTCTGGTGTAGCAAGTGCGTCTCTATCTTCACCTGGATATGCAGCAGCTCGCATTGAAGTACGAGTAGCGCCTGGGTTAATACAGTTTACACGAATATTCGTTTTGCCTACTTCACATGCCCATGTTTGCATCATACCTTCTACTGCAAATTTTGAGATGGCATAAGGCCCCCAAAATTCACGACCTTTGCGGCCTACACCTGATGATGTAAATACGATCGATGCATTATCAGACTTACGAAGAACAGGAAAAAGTGCTTTAGTGATCATTGCTTGTGCAGTCACGTTTACTTTCATTATGTTTTCGAACGTAGATGAGCAAAAATGTTCAAGCGGACCGAGTGACCCTAAAATACCTGCATTATTAAGCAACCCGTCAAGGCGTCCAAACTGATATTCGATTGTTGCAGCAAGGTCACGGTAGTTTTGCTTCGTTGCGCCTTTTAAATCCATAGGGACTATTGCAGGTTTAGGGTAGCCAGCATTAACAATTTCATCGTAAACACATTCAAGTTTATTAGTTGTTTTTCCTAATAATATAACTGTAGCGCCGTATTTTGCATACGTAATTGCTGCAACTCGGCCAATACCATCACCGGCGCCTGTTATTAAAATAACTTTATCTTTAAGTGCGTTTTCAGCTGCTTGATATGTGTGCATAAAAGTACCAATTCATATAATTTTTTTGATTTTAACATAGCGAAACGTGAAGTAATCGAATTTATTGTAAAATTAGGTGGCGAAAATAGAAACTTTACGTTAAGTTTAACTGGTCTAATGTCTCATTAATAACCTGATTACATTGTTTTAACTTAATACACTGATTAAACACACTATAAAAATAAAATACGTGCGGAGCCAACAATATGAAAAAAATGCTACTTTCACTCTCGGTTACAGCTGCTTTAGCAGGTTGTGGCGGTGGAGAAACGTTAACAGATGTCAAAAACGACACAGCACCAGTTATCCCAACAGCAACAGTTACATTTGATCCAGCAGCAGGTATCTTATCGGTACCTAATGATTTATTAATGAGTGGAACTCAAGACGGTACACTTAATATTCCTGGTGAATTAGATGACAACAATGTGTCTATTTCGCGCGCAGCTTATGCAAACCCTCAACTTGCACTAGGTGCACTTGATGGTTGGTCTTCGCAGGTTCCTTATAAAATCGATTTAACATTCCCACCAAATGTGAGTTTAGATGAAGCGTCTGCTGGGACCCCTGGTACAGTAAGAATTTTTGAAGTTGTAATGGGTGCAAGTTTAACTGATGCAGAATGTTCAGTTGTAGCTGCCGGTACTGCTTGTAAATTGATCGGTGAGCTTACTTTTGGTGTTGACTTTGTAACTCAAGCTTCAGGTGATGGCGTTGCAATTATTCCTTTAAAACCATTTACGGCAGGTAGCTCATACATCAATGTATTAACTACTGGTCTTAAAGATTCATTAGGGCGCTCTATTGAGCCTTCTTCTACTTATGGGCTGGTTAAACAAGAAGCACCATTAATTACAGAAGCTCAACTTGGTTTGCAGGGTGCTGTTAACAGTTACGAAAATGTAGTTGTAAGCTCGGGAGATATCGCAAAAGAAGATATTATTTTTTCTAGTGCGATGACTATTCAATCAGCAGGCCCTGTACTTGGGACAATTAAAAAGTTACTAGCTGCAAGCTTGCAACAGCCTGCGTTACCAACTCCTGCGCTTCAAGTTCCTGAACAGCCTATGGTAAATGTACAACAAGTATTTGCTTCTCAGGGTGTAGAAGTCTCTGCTGCTTTCTCTGGTGTGCAATATCAAAAAGGTAGCATTATGTTACCGATGTATTTAGGTACGCCAACGGGTACAGATATTAGTGATTTAAGTGATACATATTGGCAAGGTATGTGTGATAACGCGGTGGCAATAATTGGTTATAAGGCCGTTGCAGGCGATGCATTTCCGACAGATCCTATTAGTGAAAATGATGGTTTATGTTCTGCATTAAGTGACGGACAATTACGTGACTTAGGACTAGACAGCACACGTCATTTAACAAAATACAACTCAATTCCAAAAGTACAAAGCATGGCAAATGTGCCAGTGCAAGTTACTAAACCTATTTTACCGATAATTAATGGTGTCCGTGCACAGTTACAATTAGATCCTATCGCAATGCCTGAAGGTGGATGGCCTGTTGTGATTATGCAGCACGGTATTACAACACAAAAAGAAAGTATGCTTGCTTTAACTGCGCAGCTTTCTATTCAAGGCTTTGCAACGGTTGCTATTGACCATCCAAGACATGGTGAGCGCGGAATAGATGTTGATGGTGATGGAACAGACGACTTTAATGCAACAACGGGTTCTGTGCTTAGTTACATGAACTTAAGTTCATTACTTGTTGCACGTGATAGCTTACGTCAATCGGCTGCTGATTTATTAGGCCTTCGTTTAGGCTTAAACTTTATTAACGATACAACTATTAATAGTAAAGACGTTACCTACATTGGGCATTCGCTAGGTTCTATTGTTGCTCCAGCATTTATTGCTCAAGCTAATACGCCAATGGCAGAAACGCTTGATCCGCTATTTAATGTAAACACGGTAGCTCTTGCAAGTGGTGGTGGCGGTATAGCAAGCTTCTTACTTGAATCTGCTGCGTTTGGTCCATTTATTCAAGGTTCAGTACTTTCACAAGCTGGTACAACAGAAGCTGATGAATTTACTGCATACTTACAAGGAGATGCAGTTTCTAACTGTGGCTCATTAATACCAGACATGGAAGCTTACTTGACATGTGGTTACAACGAATATATTGCATCACTTACCACTGCGGGTGAAACGACTAAACTTACTAACATTCAAGGTGTATTTACACAGTTTGCTTTTGCGGCGCAAACAGCGCTAGATAGTGGTGATCCAACGAACTACGCAGCCACTGTGAAAGCATTAGGTACTCCTGTTTATACTAATGTTGTTGTGGGTGATGGTGTTGATAACAAGCCTGACCAAGTGATACCACCAATGGCAGCTAATAATCCTATTTCTGGCACAATTCCATTAGCTAACTTGATGGGTCTTGAGACAGTAAGTTCTTCGCAATCATTGAGTGAAACACCAGCAAGCTACTTAGTTAAATTTACTAAAGGGCATCATGGTTCTATATTAACTCCAGCTCAAGATGCTGCAAAGGCTGCAACTGTTGAAGGCAGTGCTGCCGCTAATGCGGAAATGCAGTTGCAAGTAGCTACTTACTTAGCTGCTCGCGGACGGATGTTATTAGTTTCCAACCCTGAGGTTGTGACTGATTAATAACCAGTAAAATAATTAACCTTTAAAAGCCACTGAAAAGTGGCTTTTTTTTGCTTTAAAGCATGCTAAATTAGCTGAAATTTATAAATGGAGAAACCAGTTGGAATTTTTATACGAATACGGTTTGTTTTTTGCTAAAACAATTACTTTTGTTATCGCTATAGCAGTTATTTTAATGCTAATAGTTGGCGCTGCAGTTAAGCCAAAGGCCAAAAAAGGTGAAATACAAATTGACGATATATCAGAGCAGCTAGTTGAACTTAAAGAAAGTTTTTTACAAAATACGTTGGGTAAAAAAGAGCTTAAAGCGCATCAAAAACAACTTAAATCAAAGAGTAAAAAAGCAGATAAAGATGAGCCTAAACCTCGTTTATATGTAATTGACTTTGTGGGTAGTATGGACGCTCACGAAGTAGAAAGCTTACGAGAAGAAATAACGGCTATTATCTCTATTGCCGATCCAAGTAAAGACAAAGTACTTATTCGTTTAGAAAGTGGTGGCGGTGTTGTACATGGCTACGGACTTGCTGCATCTCAGTTACAGCGTATTAAAAGTGCGGGTATTCCTCTAAGTGTTGCAATTGATAAAGTGGCAGCAAGTGGTGGTTACATGATGGCGTGTGTCGCGGACGAGATACTTGCAGCGCCTTTTGCAATAGTTGGATCTATTGGTGTGATAGCTCAAATACCTAACTTTAATAAAATATTAAAGAAAAATGATGTTGAATTTGAGCAAATAACAGCAGGTGAATTTAAACGCACACTTACTTTATTTGGTGAAAACACAGATAAGGCCCGTGAAAAATTTCGTGAAGAAATTGAACAAACACATGATTTATTTAAAACGTTTGTAAGCACTCAACGTCCAAGCTTAGATATAAGCTTAGTTGCGACAGGTGAGCATTGGTTTGCAACTCAAGCGATTGATAAAGGCTTGGTAGATGTTATAAAAACAAGTGATGATGCATTGCTAGAGCAGCAACATGAGCGCCAAATTTATAAGATTAAATACAAAGTTAAAAAAGGGTTGAGCGATAAGCTAGCTCTTGGCTTGAGTAGTGGTGTAAATAAAGTGGGAATAAACTTACTTTCTAAGTTTAAGTCGTTAAATCCTTAGATTAGAATCTTTTTCAGGATTCAGTTTAATTATTTTTACTCGAAAAAAAACCTTGATGGATTGCATCAAGGTTTTTTTATAGCTATATAAATGTAGCTTATGAATCAATAGATTTATGATAATCTTCTAAGTCTTTAGCTGCATTAGGGTCGTTAAAGATGCTCTCATCTAGCTCACCTTCAGACTTGGCAACAACACAGGTAACCATACAATCGCCGGTTACATTAACTGCTGTACGTGTCATATCAAGTAATCTATCTACACCGATAATAATTGCAATCCCTTCTACAGGTAAGCCAACTTGGTTAAGTACCATTGCCAGCATTATTAAACCAACACCAGGTACGCCTGCTGTACCTACAGAGGCAAGTGTTGCTGTTAATATAACCATTAAATAATCAGATATTGTCAAATCGACACTAAACACTTGTGCAATGAACACGGTAGCCACACCTTGCATGATGGCAGTGCCATCCATGTTAATGGTAGCACCCAGTGGGATAGTAAATGAGGCAACCGAGTTATTAGCACCTAACTTTTTAGTAGCAGTTTCAAGTGTAATAGGCATAGTTGCGCTTGAGCTCGAGGTACTAAATGCAAATAAGCATGTGTGCTTCATTTTTGCTAAGAAAATAAGCGGGTTTAAGCCCGTTAATATTTTTAAAAGCAATGTGTAGTTTACAAAAGCATGTAATAACAGTGCAAGCACTACAACGCCAAAGTACTTCGCTAAGCTCACAATTAAGTTAAGCTCAATTGTTGTAAACAGTTTTGCCATTAAAAAGAACACACCATAAGGGGCAATATTCATTAAAAGCGTAACTAGTTTTAAAATCACAGTGTTTAAATCTTCAAATACGGTAGCAACACGTTTTCCTGCTTTACCACTTAATGCCATTGCTACACCAAATAAAAGCGCAAACACAATAACTTGAAGCATATTGCCTTTGGCCATTGCTTCAAAAGGATTTGTAGGAAACATGTCTATAATTACACGTGCAAGGGTAGGTGCTTCTTTAGCATCGTAGGTTGCATTAGATGGCAAGCTTATACCTTCACCAGGGCTAAATAATAAGGCAAGTGTAATCGCCACTGTTATAGCAATAGCTGTAGTTAATAAATATAAACCAATAGATTTACCACCTAGGCGGCCTAGTTTTTTAGGGTCGCTTAAGCTACAGGTACCACAAACAAGCGATACAAAAACAAGAGGCACAACTAACATTTTCAAGCTGGCAATGAATATTTGACCACCGACATGGAAAATACCATCAACAAAAAAGGCTTTAATTGGCAAAGAGAATAACCCAAGTGGTATTAGATAATCGTCTTCACCAGCTAATATAGCCTGAAATATAAAACCTACTGCAACCCCAAGCGCCATACCAATCATGATGCGAGTGGTTAAACTCATTGAACGGATTTTTGACATATTTCCTGATCTACATTTTATAAATTTGCCATAGACTACCAGCAAGGAAATATTTACTACAGAAAAAGTTAGTATTTATTTAAAAATATTTTGCACAAAAAAGTAATAAAAAACTGTGATTTTAGACTAAGTTATAGGTTAATATTAAGTGTAAATTAATTTTAATTATAATAACAACGCTAGGGAGAGGTTCATGCCTTTAATGCGACTGCTCGGCATTTCATTGCTAAGTTTTTTACTCACAGCCTGTGGTGGCGGTGGGTCACTTGAAAAAGACGGTTCTATAAGTGATGGTGATTCCACTACAGAGGCTGCTACATACTCGGTTTCATTAAATGGGTATTCTCAAACAGACGCAACAGAGTCAAATTCTGTTACCGCTACCTCCTCTTTAGATTTACGCGCAATTCTTACTCAAGACGGGGTAATTGTTGCGGGTAAGCGCATTACGTTTACATTAGAAGATGAGATTGGTGAACTGTCTCCATCAAGTGCATTAACCCAGAACGATGGTATTGCAACCGTTGAACTTACAGCCGGTGCTCAAGCCGGTGCTGGAGAAGTAACCGCTACTTATACAGTCGATGGTGAATCTTATACAAGTACTTTTGCTTTTCAATCAAGCGGTGGGCAGGGTGATGATACTGGTGTTAGTGGGTCAACAACTCTAACAGTAAATATTGTCGATGAAAATGGTGCTAAGTATTCGGATACAAATCCGGTTACAACTGACAACTTAGGCACGGTTACAGCGACTTTAAAAAATGATGGAGTTGCACTTAGCGAGCAACTTGTTACATTTACTACAAACTTCACAGGTAAAATAACGCCAGACTTAGGAACTGCAATTACAAACTCAGCGGGTGAGGCAAAAGTGACTCTCTCTAGTGGTAGTTTTAAAGGCGCAGGTCAAGTTGTTGCAACTTATAATCCTACGAACTCAACAGAAGTGAGTAATACAGCTGTATTTTATTCATCAGGTGATTCTGCACCAGTTGATTTGGCACAATTCTCTATATCAGTAAAGCTCTTAACAGGCTGTAACGCAGGCTGGGACGATAATCGTTCTAGTGTAAAACTTGACCCTACACAAGCAGCATCGAGTTGTACGGTAGCTAATACAATCTCTTCATCAGAACTAGGTGAATTATTTGTTGAAGTCATTGATGAGCAAAGTGGTGAAGGTAGTAAAAATTCGCTTGTTAATATTTCAACAAATTTAGGTTCTGTTCTCCCTTCATCTGGGACAGCCCTTACCGATAACTTTGGTATTGCTTTACTAAAATTGCAGCCTGGAAATACTGGTGGCGCAGGTACTGTGACTGTAACGTCTGTAGGTGAAAGTAATTCAACTAATTTTGCTGTAGGTATTGCTGATTTAACCCTAGAGGTTGATAACGGGCTTAATAAAGATACTTCAGGAAATGTTATTCCTTTAAAAGCAGGTGGTAGTACCGTTATTGAAGTAACACTTTTAGATGAAGATGGTAATTTATACTTAACTCCAACAGATGTTGAGTTCAGCTCAACTTGTGTAATTAGTGGCGACTCAGTAATTGATGCATCAGTAAAATCATCAAGTGGTATCGCAACATCAACATACCGAGCTACAGGTTGTAGTATTGATGATGATATTAATATCACGGTTGAGACAGGTGGTAAAAACTTTACTGCTACTACGATTATTCCTGTGGAAACATCAGCGGTACAATCAATACAGTTTGTTGATGTCAGCGAAACATTTATTGCATTACCTCCAGGTGAAGGCGGCGCCCCGACTCAATCGATTGTTAGATTTAAGCTAATAGATGCGGATGGCCTTGCATCCACGCAGCAACGTATTGATTTCAAGTTAACAGATTCAGTGGGTGCAGCTAAACTGTCGCTTAGAACAAGTGATACAAATAATGAAGGCTTTGTTCAAACAACGGTTGAATCTGGCATAGTGCCTGGTCCATTAGTGGTAAAAGCGTGTTTTATTTCTAAAGAAGATGTTAATAATTTACCTGAAGGTGATGACTTAACATGTTGGGTTGATGATGTAGAACTGTGTACATCAGAACCAAACAATGAAATTTGTCCAGACGGAACACTTACTTTAGTACCATTGAGCGAGCAGATAAGTTCTGTATCGGCTCAATTAACACTGGCTTCGGGCGTAACAGACCAAAACAGTTTTGATGCAAGCCCAAATACGTTTAATACTAACTCACTTAATTATAACGGTGTTTTAAATGATATTACGGTATATTTTGGTGACCAATTTAATAATTATAACGGTGACGGTGTAGAAGCAACTATTTTAGCTGAAGCTGGTGTTATTGGCTCATCTAGCAATGAAGTTACTTGTAAAACTGACGATGCTACCTGTGTTGTAACCTGGCGCTCTCAAGGGGACCGTCCATTTTATGATTATAAGTGGGGTAACCGAATTGGCGATATTGATGGGGACGCAACAACTACTGAAGGTATTAATCCAAAAACAGGTATTATAAATTGTGACCCATATTTTGGTATTGCAGCTCCTTGTATAAATGGTATTACACGCGCTAAAAATAATGCTGATGGTGTTGTTATGGGAGGGCGTGTAAGTGTTCTCGCTGTCACTAAAGGACAAGAGAACTTTGTAGATGAGCAAACTACTGATGATGTTAAACGCACCAATGGCTTGTTTGATATTGGTGAATATTATACTAGTTACGATTTACCTGAAGCATTTATAGATCACAATGAAAATGCTGCCTTCGATAAAGCAAACTGTAGTGATGCAGATGCTTCAAATTATGACCCGTCTACGGATGAATGTTCTGAGTTAATTTCACGAGGTGGTCATAATGAAACATGGCGAGACCTAGATAATGACGGTATTTATGACTTTGCAGATGGTAAATATAATGGCTTATTATGTAGCGAAGCCGCTGAAAATGCAGGTGAGTGTTCTCGAGAGCTAATTGAGGTGCGTAAACAAATTGAATTGGTTATGTCTGGAGATAACCCATATGTTCGTTTTTCTGTGCTGAAAACAACGGATATTCTTGATGCGCCGTATCCTGTTTACGTACCAGCAGATTGCTCAAGCTCTATTGTTGCTTCTCTGGAAGGTTCTGATGTGCTAGAACGTTGTGATGCTGAATCTATTAATCTATCTACGGTTAACGTTATTATTGATAACCCAGATTATGATGATACGGATCCAGATGAAACAGATCCTGAAACACTTACTATTGATATAGGTCTAAGTGGTATTACAGTTCGTATTCACTACACAGATGAGTTTGGTAATCCACTACCAGCGGGTACAACTGTATCTATAGCCTCTACAAATGGTGACTTATCTATTATCGAAAATAACGCTATTATTCCAAGTACGAATACGGATAAACCAATGTATTCAGATGTTCGTATTTCTCGTGAAGCGGATGGTAATGATAAATTTGACGGTGTACTTTCAATAACATTTGAGTTTACTACTCAGGCTGGTGGCACTAAAACAGTCTCCAAAGGAATCGAAATTTACGATAGTAAATAAGGCTTTATTTTAAAAATGCCAACCTTTAGGTTGGCATTTTTGTTTCTGTTCTATATATTCCACATCAATTAATCTAAAAACACTAGTTTGTTTAATTTAACGACAAAAATTGTTCGTTTATTCAGTAAATACTGAAAAGTTTGTATTAAAAGCTTGTAACAACTAGTGTTTGTAGATATACCTATAAATATTCGCGCCGCTTATGTCGGCAAAACACATTTTTAATATTTGGTTAGAAATAGGCAACTATGGGCAAATCGCTAGTAATTGTAGAGTCTCCTGCTAAGGCTAAAACAATTAATAAATATTTAGGTAATGACTTCATCGTAAAGTCCAGTATTGGGCATGTACGAGATTTACCTACTTCAGGTTCGAGCAAAGCTAAAGTGCCGGCAACTAAAACGCCAGCAGAAGTTCGTAAAATGGAACCTGAAGAGAAAGCAGCGTATAAAAAGCAACGAGATTATACAAACTTAGTCGCGCGTATGGGTATTGACCCAAACCAAGGCTGGGATCCGCATTACGAAATACTGCCTGGTAAAGAAAAAGTTGTTCAAGAATTACAAAAGCTGGCTGAAAATGCAGACCAAATATATCTCGCAACGGATTTGGATAGAGAAGGGGAAGCAATTGCTTGGCACCTTCAAGAAATCATTGGTGGTGATCCTGCTAAATATAAGCGCGTAGTTTTTAACGAAATTACTAAAAACGCAATACAGCAAGCGTTTGAAACACCTGGCGAGCTTAATACTGATATGGTTTATGCTCAGCAAACACGTCGCTTTTTAGACCGTGTTGTTGGCTTTATGGTATCACCTTTATTGTGGGCCAAAGTGGCCCGTGGACTTTCTGCAGGACGAGTTCAGTCTGTTGCGGTACGTTTATTAGTAGAGCGTGAGCGCGAAATTAAGGCGTTTATCCCTGAAGAATTTTGGGATATCCATGCTGACGTTAAAAATACTGAGTCTGAATTACGTTTAGAAGTAGCCAAACAAGCAGGAAAGCCTTTTAAGCCTGTAAATGAAGCTCAGGCTAGCGCAGCGGTTAAAAGCCTTGAGAATGCAGAATACAAAGTAATTAGCGTTGAAGAAAAACCAAGTAAAAGTCGCCCAAGTGCGCCATTAATTACTTCAACCATGCAGCAAGCGGCAAGTACGCGTTTAGGTTATGGCGTTAAAAAGACCATGATGCTTGCTCAGCGTTTGTATGAAGGTGGTTATATTACGTATATGCGTACCGATTCAACTAATCTTTCAAAAGATGCCGTTGAAATGTGTCGTGAGTATGTAACAAACGAGTTTGGTGCTAAATACTTACCAAAAGATCCAATTAGCTACAGCTCTAAAGGCAATGCACAAGAGGCGCATGAGGCAATACGTCCTTCAAGCGTTACCGTGTTATCTGGTCATGTTGAAGGTGTAGACGCCGATGCTAAAAAGCTGTACGAGCTAATTTGGCGTCAGTTTGTAGCGTGCCAAATGGTACCTGCTGAATACGATTTAACAACACTAACTGTTGCAGCTAACGACTACCAGCTTAAAGCGAAAGGCCGTGTGCTACGCTTTGATGGTTGGACAAAAGTACAACCTGCGATACGTAAGAAAAACGAAGAAGATCAATCACTACCGGCTGTTAAAGAAGGTGAAGTCCTTACTTTAATCGAACTCGATCCTAAGCAGCATTTTACTAAACCGCCAGCGCGCTTTAGTGAAGCAAGTTTAGTAAAAGAGCTTGAAAAACGCGGTATTGGTCGTCCATCTACTTATGCGTCAATTATATCAACGATTCAAGATCGTGGTTATGTACGTGTAGAAAACCGCCGTTTCTTCGCTGAAAAAATGGGTGAAATAGTTACCGATCGCTTGGTTGAAAATTTCACTGATTTAATGAACTTTGATTTTACAGCTAAAATGGAAGGCCGTTTAGATGATATCGCTGAAGGCGAGCGTGTATGGACTCAAGTTCTAGATAAGTTTTATGCTGATTTTTCAACGCAATTAACTGTCGCTAAAGACGAGCCAGAGAACGGTGGCATGCGTCTTAACGAGATGGTTGAAACCGATATTGAATGTCCTACGTGTAGCCGAAAAATGGGTATACGAACGGCATCAACTGGTGTTTTCTTAGGGTGTACTGGTTACAGCCTTCCGCCAAAAGAGCGTTGCACTACAACAATGAACTTGGTGTCGGGTGATGAAGCAGTTGCAGCTGATGTAGAAGATGTAGAAACTGAAAAGTTAATGCAGATGAAACGTTGTCCTATTTGTGAAACTGCAATGGATTCATACCTAATCGACGAAACCCGTAAATTACATGTGTGTGGTAATAACCCCGCATGTAAAGGGCATATTGTTGAAGAAGGCACCTTTAAAATTAAAGGCTATGACGGACCAATTATCGAATGTGATAAATGTGGCTCTGACATGGAACTTAAATCGGGTCGTTTTGGTAAGTATTTTGGCTGTAATAATGACGAGTGTAAAAACACACGTAAACTACTTAAAAGTGGCGAAGCTGCTCCACCAAAAGAAGATCCTGTTCACATTACTGAGTTAGAGTGTGAAAAGTCAGATGCGTATTTCGTATTACGTGATGGCGCCGCTGGTATATTTTTAGCTGCAAATACTTTTCCTAAGTCTCGTGAAACACGTGCACCTAAGGTAGAAGAGTTAAAACGCTTTAGAGACCGTATCTCGCCTAAGTTTTATTACTTAGCAGATGCACCTGCTAAAGATCCTGATGGTAATCTTGCTGTTGTACGCTACAGCCGTAAAAATAAAGCTCAGTATGTTATGACTGAAGTTGACGGTAAAGCTACTGGCTGGACTGCTCATTATGAAGCAGGTAAATGGACAGAAGAAGCGAAGAAAAAGGCAGCACCTAAAAAGAAAGCTGCTGCAAAAAAGGCACCAGCTAAAGCAAAGCCTAAAGCGAAAGCTAAAAAAGAAGATGAATAAGCACGTTATCGCTTATTCATAACTTCTTATAGGTTTTAAAAAACCATAAAAAAACCGGAACGCACAGCTTGTGTCTATTCCGGTTTTTTTGTGCCTAGTTAAATGTTTTCGCAACGGCTTTATTAGCAGTACATTCAACTAAGCGTATTGGAGATACCAATTTTATTAAAAACATGGTCATTATATTGCACTAAATAACCCACTCACTGCGTTAAAAAACATTCATATAAAACAACTATATGTCATGCTATTTCACTTGCTATTGAGCTATTTTCTTAGCGCTATAATAGATCACTAATTTAATGCAATTGGTATGATTAAATCTTAACAGAAGATACTTTTTTATAGCCTTCAGATTCAAGCTCATCATTTACGCATTTTAATACGTAGGCATTTAGCTCTTCATTGCTTACGTCATCATCTTTAGCCCAGTTAACACACATTTCTGTGTATTCTTTTACCATTTCGGCTGAAGCTGTTGGCGCATCGTCTGCTACCGCGTAAGTCGCAGATACTGCAAATAGTGGAGCTACGATTAATGCTAGCAATGCTTTTTTCATTCGTTTATTCCTAAAAAAATGGTGTGATGACTGATTTACCCAGTTTAAGATTAGGTTTAAACCAGTAGTGCCCAATCCAGAACAACTCTGTTGGTACACTGATTTTTAAACGAAAACGAAATAAAAGATAACGAAATTTTTTTATCGTGAGGATGAGTAATTTACTTGTCAGGATTTCGCAGCATTGTGTTGCAGTGGTTTATAAGCTAAGGTCGCTTTTTTTAATTAAAAGACAAACCAATGTCATCACACACCCCTAATAAAAAACCACGCCAAGCTAATAAAGTAGAGCATGCATTAGAATCTTTTATTTTTAAAGGGCGTTGGCTACTAGCCCCATTTTTTGTGGGTTTACTATTTGCAGTTGTACTGTTGTTAATAAAGTTTTTTAAGCAGCTTTATTTAATGGGTATTGCGACATTTACAGCAACCAATCAAGAGTTACTTGTCGGTATTCTAACTTTAGTTGATACGGCATTATTAGCGGGGTTATTGCTGATCATTACATTTAGTGGTTACGAGAACTTTGTTTCTAAGCTTAATATTGATAATCACGAAGACAGACCATCTTGGATGGGAAAAGTTGGTTTTTCAGGTCTAAAGATGAAATTAATAAGTGCGATAGTCGCTATTTCGGCTGTTGAGTTATTAAAAGTATTTATAAACTCAGGCGCATATCCAAGTGATGAGCTACTTTGGAAAGTGACTATTCATGTCACGTTTGTAATGTCAGGCGTTTTATTTGCTTTAACTGACTACTTAAACAGTAAAACCCAAAGTCATTAGAAAAATTAAACGCATAAAAGAGCCCAAGTAATTTACTTGGGCTTTTTATGTTTAGAGCTTAGCTGTAATATTAAGTGTAATTATTGATGTCATTAACACTTTGCATAAAAGCAAGCGAAAGGCTCAAGTGTTAGTGTGTCTTGGCTTAATTTTGCGCTGTGGTGGCTAAGCTCATTGTATTCTTTAACGATTGATGTTGGCATATCAATACTTGTTTGTTGAGAGCTTAGATTAAACATGCACAGCATTTTTTGCGGTCCAAGCGTTCTATAAAAAGCAAGCACAGGCTCAGGCGTTTCAATAAACTCAATATCACCCTCAAGTAAAACAGTTTGGCTTTTGCGCCACGCCATAAATTCACGGTAGGCGTTTAAAATTGAGTTGCTATCATTAGTTTGCACAGCGACTGATTGCTGTTTGTGTGCATTATCAACGGGTAGCCAAGGTTTTACATCACTAAAACCGGCATGAGATGAATCAACTTGCTCCCAAGGCATTGGCGTTCTACAGCCATCACGCCCTTTAAAGTTAGGCCAAAATGTAATGCCGTATGGGTCTTGTAAGTCTTCAAAGGCGACAGATGCTTCACCTAAACCTAATTCTTCACCTTGGTACATACACACACTGCCACGAAGGGAAGCAAGTAGGGCGGTTAGCATTTTACATTGCTGAGGGTTTATTTCGCCATTTTCGCTCCAGCGACTTGCTACGCGCTCTACATCATGGTTGCTAAATGCCCAACACGGCCAACCCTCAGTCATACGTTGTTCAAGAGTTTGAACCGTAGTTCTAATATATTCACTTGAATAATCATTTGTTAAGAGCTCAAAGCTATATCCCATGTGCAGCTTATCGCCACCTTGGGTGTATTGCGCCATTGTCGCCAATGAATCTTCTGATGAGATTTCGCCAAGCGATACAGTACCTGGGTATTTATTAAGTAATGTGCGAATGTCTTGCATAAACTCAATATTTTCTGGCTGAGTGTTGTTGTAGTAATGATACTGAAATGCGTATGGGTTATCTTCACTAAAACCACGACCCTGGCGCTTATCTTTTGGTTTAGCTGGGTTATCGCGAAGTTGTGCATCGTGATAACAAAAGTTAATAGCATCTAATCTAAAGCCATCAACACCTTTTTTAAGCCAAAACTCTACGTTATCAAGTACAGCTTGTCTTACGTCAGGATTATGAAAGTTTAAATCGGGTTGTTCGGTTAAAAAGTTATGCAAATAATATTGCCCACGGCGAGGTTCCCACTGCCACGCGCCACCACCAAAAATAGACAGCCAATTATTAGGTGCTGTGCCGTCATCTTTAGCTTCAGCCCAAACATACCAATCTGCTTTATCGTTATTTTGATTTTCGCGGCTATCTGTAAACCATTGGTGTTGATCTGATGTATGGCTTAGTACTTGGTCAATTATAATTTTAATATTGCGATCATGGGCTTGGCTAATAAGTTCATCAAAATCGTTTAAATCACCAAAAAGCGGGTCAATGTCACGGTAGTCACTAATATCGTAGCCAAAGTCTTTCATCGGCGATTTGAAAAAAGGTGAAATCCAAATTGCATCAACGCCTAAGCTTTTAATGTAATCAATACGATTAATAATCCCTTTTAAGTCACCAATACCATCGTTGTTGCTATCTTGAAAGCTACGCGGATAAACTTGATAAATAACCGCACCTTTATACCACTGCTTTTGGGTCATGCTTTTCTCCGTCATTCCACACAGTATTTAGACTATTCTTCATTGTGATTACGATTAATCACGTTATTTTCAAAAAGCATACGTGAAGCCTGTAATTCTGTAAAAAGTCTGCATACGTATGCACTAAAAATAATGCAATAAAATTATTTAAAATAAGCGCTTAGCGCATCTTTAGCGGTGTTCGTTTTGTGTGTTTAATGTTTACCAATTATGTTATTCATTCATTTTTTAGTTAAATTTAACCTAACAGTTTGTACTATAAAGGAAATATACCCTTGGTTTTACTAGAAATGGTCTGACCAATTTAACACTTAGTAAATGTGCAATTATTTAAACGTTATATAACAGCGCTAATTAATTTCATCTTGTTTACATTCAAGTAGGAAGGCTATTAGTTTTCTACAGAATAGATTTAATCTATCATGCCCTTTCAGTGTTTTTTGTTTTGTTTATTTTTAATAAAATCATATGGTTAAAATTATATGCGTGTAATGTATGTTAATGTTAGGCTACATTGAAATTGTTGAATACGTATGCATAAAGTTGTTAATAAAATAAATCTGGCGTTAATATTCATCCTGACAACAAAATTAGCTCGCCTTGTTTAACTATCACTTAAACATTGAACGCGGGTATCACAATATGGGTAACGGGAAAACATTATGTCTATGTTCAAACCAAGTATATTAACTTTAGCATTAACAGCTGCAGGCTTATCAAGCTTTGCTACACAGGCTGCTCAAGAAGATACAATAAAAAAAGATGATGTAGAAGTTATCGAAGTTAAAGGCTTTCGTGGCAGTGTTGTAGAATCAATCAACACAAAACGTTTTTCTACACAGGTTGTAGAATCTATTTCTGCAGAAGATATAGGTAAGCTGCCAGACTCTTCAATTGCTGAATCGATTGCGCGTTTACCCGGTTTAACCGCACAGCGCTTAGACGGCCGAGCAAGTCGTGTCTCTATTCGTGGTTTTGGCGAGAATGAAAGTGGCACAACGTTTAACGGTCGTGAGCAGGTATCGATTGGTGATAACCGTGGTGTAGAGTTTGACCTTTATCCATCAGAAATAATGAGCGGTGTAACCGTTTATAAAACGCCAAATGCAAGTATTGATGCTGAAGGTATTGCCGGTGTTATTAATATGCAAACCGTGCGCCCTTTAAGTAAAGGCGAACGTGTTGTGCAAGTAAATGGGCAGTATGAGCAAACCAGCTTTGGTAAATTAAATCCAGACGGTAATGATGACGGTTACCGAGGCACTATTTCATACATTGACCAGTTTGCTGACGATACAATTGGTGTTGCCTTTGCTTTAAATACAATGAGTTCACCAAATCAAGAAAAACGTTGGAACTCATGGGGCTACCCAGAATTCACTGAAAATGGTAACGATTATTCAATTTTAGGTGGTGCTAAACCTTACGTGCGTTCATCAACGCTTGAGCGTGATTCTGCAATGCTTGTTTTAGAAGCGGCGCCTACTGACAAATTAAACATGACGTTTGATGCGTTATATGTAGATTTTACAGATGAAAAAATTCTACGCGGTATTGAAGTTCCATTTGCATGGGGACAAGGCAGTATTGATGCAAATAGTGTTGTAGTTGATGAAGCATCTGGCTTTATAACAAGTGCAGTAACACAAGGCCAACGTGTAGTAGTTCGAAACGATTATGAAGAACGCGAAGCCGAACTTACAGCTTTTGGTTTTAATACTAAATACGATATTGACGATTCGTGGTCAGTAGAGTTTGATGCAAGTTATTCACAAGTAGACCGTAAAATCTGGAGTGTTGAGAGCTACTCAGGCACTGGCCGTGGCGATGCTCGCGGTGTTGCAGATAACTTGGGTTACACATTTAATGGTGGTAACACTGGGGCTACTTTTTCACATGATTTAGATTATAGCGATTATGGTTTAATACAGTTAGGTGGCCCGCTATCGTGGGGTGCAAGCTCTGCACTTAACGATAAATATGGTTTAACTGGTACTGAGTATGAAAACCAAGCGCAAGATGGTTTTATTAATGCACCGACCATTGAAGATGAGCTATCAACATTAAAAATAGCGGCTTCAAAGGTATTAGAAAACGAGTACATAAGCTCTATTGAATTTGGTATGTCTTACAAAGAACGTGAGAAAACAAAAGATTCAGAAGGTTACTTTATGACGTTATCTAGCTTTTCGCTTGATAACCCAGGCATGCTTAATGTGCCAGAACAGTACCGAAACGGAAGTGTTGATTTAGGTTTTATAGGCATGGGCGATATGATTGCTTATGACGTAAATGGCTTAGTTAACGACGGTTATTACGACTTACTGGCAGAGAGCTTAACAAATACAAGTCATGCAACTAAATCGTGGACTGTAAAAGAAGAAATTACTTCTGCATTTATTCAAGCAAATATTAATGCTGAAGTAAGCGGTCTTGCATTAACGGGTAATGTGGGCGTGCGTTATGTACAAACTGATCAATCATCACAAGGTAATGCATTTAGTACTGTTGATGGTGTGGTTGTTACATCACCTACAAACATAAGTCATGATTACTCGCACGTATTACCTAGCTTAAACCTGTCACTTGCGATTGATGAGCAACAAACGATACGTTTTGGTGTTGCTAAAACAATTTCTCGTGCACGCTTAGACGAAATGAATTCATCAGTTAATGCTTCATATAATCAAACACCTGATGAAAATGGTAACTACTGGTCTGTATCGGGTGGTAACCCAAATTTAGAACCTAAAGAAGCAACCGGCTACGATTTTACTTACGAGAATTACTTTAGCGATGAAGGTTACTTCTCTGCTGCGTTTTTCTATAAAGACTTAACCCAGTGGATTTTTGACGGCACGTACGCAATTGATATGTCAGGCGTAGCTGACCCTTCAACAGGTGAAGTTCCTGCAACATCATCAGGTACAGGCAGCGGTAAAATAAATGGCGGCGGTGGCGATTTATATGGTTACGAGCTTTCACTAGCGTTACCATTTAAAATATTCCACCCATCTCTTGAAGGTTTTGGTTTAATTGCCAGCCATACTGGTATTGAGTCTGATATTGAAGATCAAAACGGTAACGATTACGAGCTACCAGGTCTTTCGGATAAAATTCAAAGCTTAACAGTTTACTACGAAATGCATGGTATGCAATTACGTACCAGTATGCGCAAACGCAGTGCCTTTAAAGGCGATGTATATGGTTTAGGTTTTAACACTGAACAAGTTGATATTTTAGGTGAAACTATTTGGGATGTTCAAGCAGGTTATGACTTCTCTGAGGCCGGTATTGAAAGCCTTGAAGGTTTATCTGTCCAGTTTCAAGTACAAAACTTAACTGAAGAACCGTTTACGTCACTTTCTGGCGATAATGCTCTACAAGTACGTGACTACCAAGATTACGGTCGTACTTACTTGTTAGGCTTTAGTTACAAGCTATAATAAAAGTTGTGTGTAGAAGCCCTTGTGATTTGTTTTACAAGGGCTTTTTTATAGCTAGTTTATCAAACACTGATTAATACCAATTCGCTTAATTAAGTTTATTGAGCGCTGTATTAAAGTGTGGGCAATAATATGAAACCAATAAAACATGTCGTAATTGCAGGCGGTGGTACCGCAGGGTGGATAACAGCAGCACTGCTTAATAAAGTGTTAGGTAAAGTAATTAATATCACACTAATAGAATCATCAGCTATTGGTACGGTAGGAGTGGGTGAAGCAACGATACCGCCCATTATTCAACTTAATAACGCGCTGGGTATAAACGAGCAAGATTTTATTAATGCCACTAATGCTTCAATAAAATTAGGTATAGAGTTCGAAAACTGGAAAACGCCAGGGCATAGCTACATGCATGCGTTTGGCTCGTTAGGTAAAGATTTTCCCTTTTGCGATTTTTATAACTTTTGGTTAAAAGGTCAAATTACGGGCTACGAAGACGACTTATGGGATTTTTCACTCAATTACCAAGCGGCTAAACAGCATAAATTTGCACCCCTCAATACAATTCCTAATACCCAACTACCTGGGCTGAGTTACGCATATCATTTTGATGCGACGCTTTACGCTGAATACTTAAAAAAGTTGGCTATATCGCGCGGTGTTAAACACATAGATGCAAAAATAAGCCATGTTGAACAATGCGATACAGGCAATGTTAAAAGCCTAGCACTGGATAACGACAGTCAAATTAGTGGGGATTTATTTATAGATTGCACCGGGCTGCGTGCACTATTAATTGAACAAACACTAAATACAGGGTTTATTGATTGGTCTCATTACTTACCATGCGATAGTGCAGTAGCCGTACAAACAAAAAGTACTCATGAGCTTAAGCCCTATACGCGATCTATTGCACATAGTGCTGGTTGGCAATGGCAAATACCACTGCAAAATCGTATTGGTAATGGCCTTGTTTATTGCAGTAGAT
This sequence comes from Pseudoalteromonas sp. NZS71, assembly GCF_015864715.1. Taxonomy (NCBI): domain Bacteria; kingdom Pseudomonadati; phylum Pseudomonadota; class Gammaproteobacteria; order Alteromonadales; family Pseudoalteromonadaceae; genus Pseudoalteromonas; species Pseudoalteromonas sp. NZS71. Next base: position 20,038 of record NZ_JADYWS010000006.1, read on the forward strand.
ACTTGTCAGATGATGATGCTAAGCAGTTACTGCTAAAAAGCTTACCCGCTGAGCCAATTACAGAGCCCCGTATTATAAAATTCAAAACAGGTCGGCGTTTAAAGCAATGGCATAAAAATGTGGTGTCGGTTGGCCTCTCAAGTGGTTTTTTAGAGCCGCTAGAGTCAACCAGTATTCATTTAATTCAAACTGCGGTTACGCGTTTAATTAAGCTATTTCCACACAACGGTATTAGCGATGCGTTAGTAACGGAGTTTAATAAACAAAGCGTTATTGAATTAGAGCACATACGTGATTTTATTATTTTGCATTATAAACTCACCGAGCGAGAAGACTCCCCGTTTTGGCGTCAATGCATGCAAATGGATATACCAAATTCCCTTACCCATAAACTGAATTTATTTAAACACACAGGCAAAGTAATACGTGAAGATGATGAACTATTCGCCGAAGTTGCTTGGCAGCAAGTCATGATAGGGCAAGGGCTTATCCCTGATGACTATAACAGTATTGTTGATTCACTAAGTGATGACCAACTGAGCGATTTATTCTCTACTTTAAAAACGTTGATCAGCTCAACTGTAACGCAGTTACCAACTCACCAGAATTTTTTAGCCAGCATTAAAAAGGTATAACAATGCGATTTTTAAACACACTTTTACTAGTAAGCGTATGTAGCTTACCAAGCTTTAGTTATGCACTTAATGTAGAGCCTGCCAATTGGTGGGTCGGCATGAATAAAAATAACATTACAGTACTCGTGCATGAGCAAAATATAGCTAACGAAGAATTTAAATTAGATAAGTATAAAGGGGTTGAACTTAATAACGTAACACGTACCGACAACCCTAATTATGCTTTCCTACATTTAAATATTAGCGATAACGCCAAAGCAGGAACGCTCAAGTTTAACAGCACTAATACAGCGCATAGCTTTGAGTTTCCTTTATTTACCCGAGATAAAAATAGCGCGCAACGCCAAGGTTTCACAAGTGCAGATGCTTTATATTTAATTAACCCAGATCGCTTTGTAAATGGCGACTCCACAAATGACACCGTTAAAAGCATGCTAGAAGCTGCAAATCCAGGCTTTAAAGGCGGGCGACATGGAGGGGATATTCAAGGTGTTATTAACGCATTACCGTATTTAAATAATTTAGGTGTAACACAGCTTTGGCTTACTCCAGTGCTTGAAAACAACATGCCAGATTACTCTTATCATGGTTACGCGATTACAGACTTTTACAACGTTGATCCGCGAATGGGATCGAATAACCTATACAAAACGTTATCAATAAAGGCTAAAGAGCAGGGCATTGGGCTTGTTATGGATATGGTGCTTAATCACTTTGGTGCTGAGCACCCGTGGATGAAGGATAAACCAACTCAAGATTGGATTAACTTTAATGGGCAGTTTGAAAATGGCAAAAATGCCACAAGCCATGCGCGCCAAACAATTCAAGATCCACACGCAAGTAACTACGATAAACGCCAGTTTAGCGATGGTTGGTTTGTCGCTAGCATGCCCGATTTAAACCAGCGCCAACCATTATTAAATGAGTATTTAATTCAAAATGCAATTTGGTGGATTGAATACGCAGATTTAAGCGGTATTCGTGTAGATACCTATTCTTATTCAGACAAAGCATTTTTAAGTGATTGGACCAAGGCCATTATGGATGAATACCCACACTTTAATATTGTTGGCGAAGAGTGGACTTCAAACCCTGCAATAGCGTCGTATTGGCAGCGCGGTAAAGTAAATCAAGATGGGTATGTGTCAAGCTTACCCAGTGTGATGGACTTTTCGTTGCAAGAGGCGGTAATTCGAGCTTTAAATGAAGACGAGGGTTGGAGCACAGGCTGGGTTAAAGTATATCAGTCATTAGCTAACGATTTTTTATACCCAGACACCAATAACATTATGGTGTTTGCTGATAACCACGATATGAGCCGTGTATATACGGAGCTTGGGCAAGACTTAGCTAAAACTAAAATGGCGATGACTTTGTTTTTAACAACGCGCGGCATTGCTCAAATATATTATGGAACCGAAATATTATTGGATAATACGCCGAGTAAAGATCATGGTGATATACGCATTGATTTTCCTGGTGGGTTCAAAAATCAAAACGCTAATGCGTTTACTGGAGTCGGGTTAAGTAAAGATCAGCGCGATATGCACGAAACTATAAGCACGCTACTTAACTTTAGAAAGCAAAGCCCGGCGCTTGCAAAGGGTAAGCTCGTTCATTTCAGTCCGAACAATGGTGTTTATAGTTATGCTCGCGTTAGTGATACGCAAACAGTATTAGTTTTTATGAATAAAAACAAAGTAACACAAAAGCATAATCTTGATTACATGCAAGAAGTTATACCAAAAAATGCCAATGCGCAGGCATTATTCACACAACACACTTTTAAACTAACTAACAGTATTAACTTAGAGCCAATGACTGCTACGGTATTAGTGATTAATACGCCGTGAATGTTTAAGTGAATACGTATGCAGCAACTGTATGCTTGCTGCAGATATCTTTAGTATAAAGCTATAACACTACTGACAAAAAGACACACAATGAAAAAATCAGTTTATGTACCCGCATTACTGTGTAGCGCACTTATAACAAGTGCGTGCTCAGACAATAATGAAACCGAACAACAGCAAGCCCCTAAACAGGCACAAAATGAGTTAACAAAGCCTGTTGTATACCAAGTATTTACACGCTTATTTGGTAACACACAGACCGCGAATGTGCCCTGGGGTACAAAAGAGCAAAATGGCGTAGGTAAATTTGCCGACTTTAACGATGCTGCACTTAAAGGTATTAAAGAATTGGGTACGACCCATGTTTGGTATACCGGTGTTTTACATCATGCGCTAGTGGGCGATTATACCGAGTATGGGATTACGCAAGACGACCCTGATGTAGTTAAAGGCCGTGCAGGTTCACCTTATGCAATAAAAGATTACTACGACGTAAACCCAGATTTAGCTATAAATGTGACCAATAGAATGGGTGAGTTTAGTGATCTGATTGAACGCACTCATAAGCATGGCATGAAAGTGGTTATAGATATTGTACCTAACCATGTGGCTCGTAATTATAAATCAGTAGCAAAACCCAAAGGAATAAAAGACTTTGGTGGACAAGACGACACCAGCAAAGAGTACGATAAAAATAATAACTTTTATTATGTACCAGGCCAGTCTTTTCAGGTTCCAACATCACAAAGCTATACAGTTTTAGGGGGTAATACTCACCCTTTAGCTGACGGTTTTTTTGATGAAACGCCAGCGAAATGGACGGGGAATGGTGCGCGTGCACCCAAGCCAGATATTAACGATTGGTACGAAACCGTAAGAGTGAATTATGGCGTTAAGCCTGATGGCAGCTATGACTTTCCTGTATTACCTAAAGAGCTAGAAAACCAAGATTATCGCGCCCATTATGCGTTTTGGCAAAATAAGGAACTGCCTAATAGCTGGTATAAATTTAGAGATATCACTCTTTACTGGCTTGATAAAGGCGTTGATGGTTTTAGGTACGATATGGCCGAAATGGTGCCGGTTGAATTTTGGAGCTTTTTAAATTCATCAATAAAAATGCAAAAGCCCGATGCGTTTTTATTGGCTGAAGTTTACAATCCACAAATGTACAGAGCGTATATTCGGCAAGGAAAAATGGATTACTTATATGACAAAGTCGGCTTTTACGACACATTAAAAGCCATTATGCAGGGTAAGCAAGCTGCTAATACTATTTTTGCAGCCCAAAGCCAAGTGGCTGATATTGAAGCGCACATGCTGCACTTTTTAGAAAATCACGACGAACAACGCATTGCGAGCCCTGATTTTGCAGGTGATGCACGCTGGGGTAAACCAGCAATGGTCGTTTCTAGCTTAATTAGTCGCGCTCCTACTTTATTATATTTTGCCCAAGATGTGGGGGAGGACGGATCTGAAAACGCAGGTTTTGGTACATCTACCCGCACCAGTATTTTTGACTACATTGGTGTACCAGCGCATCAAGCATGGATGAACAACGGCAAATTCGACGGGGCTAACTTATCGAGCGAGCAAGCATCACTTCGTGATTATTATAAAGCAATAATGGCTCTTAATAGTTTGCCCGCTGTTGTAGGTGGAACCATGTCAGAGCTTTCACTTAGCAATAGCGAACGCGTTGTTGGTTTTGTACGCACGCTGGGACAGCAATCTGTTTATGTTTTTAGTAATTTTAGTGAGGAGCCACAAACGGTATTAATTAATTTAACACCAGAGCAAGCAAATACCTTTGAGCGAAATAGACCGCTACACGACTTACTTGAACAAAACACGGTAAAGATCATCACTGACAAAGAAGTTACAAAGCTTATGCTTTCGCTAGATGCATTTAGTAGCGCAGTTTTAACTAATAAGGCTAATCATGAATAATCAAAATAATAATTATGACAGCAACAAACCAAATCTAAGTTTTTGGCAAATATGGAATATGTGCTTTGGCTTTTTAGGTATTCAATTTGGTTTTGCACTACAAAACGGCAATGTGAGCCGTATTTTTCAAACCCTAGGCGCACAAGTTGATGATATTCCTATTTTATGGGTTGCAGCACCGCTAACGGGCTTAATAGTGCAACCAATAATTGGTTATTGGAGTGATAAGACATGGGGGCGTTTTGGTCGTCGTCGTCCATTCTTTTTCATAGGGGCGGTACTTACTACTATCTCACTCTTTATCATGCCGCATTCACCAACCCTTTGGATTGCTGCAGGTATGTTATGGATTATGGATGCCTCAATCAATGTCACTATGGAACCTTTTAGAGCACTTGTAGGCGATAACCTGCCAGAAAAACAACGCGCTACAGGTTACGGGTTACAAAGCTTTTTTATTGGTATTGGTGCGGTATTAGCCTCAGCGCTACCATGGATGATGACCAATTGGTTTGATGTAAGTAATACCGCTGCGCTAGGGCAAATTCCTGAATCTGTTAAATATTCATTTTATTGGGGTGGGGTCGTATTGCTAGTCGCAGTTCTCTGGACAGTTATGCGAACCAAAGAATATAGCCCTGAGCAATTAGCTGCTTTTGAAAACCACACTGCCAAACCGACTAACACCGCATTAGTAGATATCAACTTCAATAAAGGTGCCATTATTTTTGTGGTGCTAGGTTTAGCAACCCTTGCATTAGTAATGGGTTTATCGCTTGAAAAAGAGTTATACCTACTTGCTGGTGGCTTACTAGCGTTTGGTATTGTGCAGTGGATAGCAAGCGCATTAAAGGCTGCTAACAAAATACAAGGCGGTTTTTACCAAGTAGTACAAGATGTATTTACCATGCCAGAGGCAATGAAGCAGCTTGCTTGGGTACAGTTTTTTAGCTGGTTTACGTTGTTTGCTATGTGGATATACACCACAGCCGCAGTAACAAGCTTTCATTACGGCAGCAGTGATGCAACAAGTAAAGCCTTTAACGATGGGGCTGATTGGGTCGGTATTTTATTTGCAGCTTACAATGGCTTTGCGGCTATTGCCGCTATGTGTATTCCATTCTTAGTTAAAAAGATGGGCTTAAAAGGCGCACATTGCTTTAACTTACTACTAGGTGCATTGGGCCTTGCGAGCTTTATGTTTATAACAGATCCAAAAATGCTCCTTATTCCAATGATAGGCGTTGGCTTTGCATGGGCTTCTATTTTATCGCTTCCTTATGCAATGTTAAGTAATGCACTACCGAGTAACAAAATGGGCGTGTATATGGGTATTTTTAACTTCTTTATTGTTATACCGCAATTGCTTGCCGCTAGTATTTTAGGGCTTATTTTACGCCACGTATTTTCTAATCAGCCTATTTACGCATTATTAATTGGTGCTGCATCATTCGTTGTTGCTGCAATTGCTGTAATGCGCGTTAAAAATTCAAACTAAGGGTCACACAATGAAAAAATATAACCTTATTACCACCGCTCTTTTAACTTTGGGTTTAACAGCCTGTGGTGCACAAAATACGAATAACGAAAATATTGACGCTACAGTTTCAGCCGCTCCTGGCGCACCAGGTGCACCAGGTGCTGAACCATTTTGGGCTTACGCGGGTAAAACCGGAATTGGTACTTCTTTTGAGCAATACCAAAACGGCCAATATAATAACAACGCTGCGACAGGTGAAATATCAAAAGTATGGTTTTCAATTGCCAAAGGTATGATCACCGAAACTATGTTTGGACTCATTCACCAAGCTCAAATTAAAGATATGCAGTTTGTAGTAACCGGTAAAGATTTTACAGTCACTGAAGCTGACGACTTAGACGTTACAATTGATTACTTACATAAAGACGATAAAGGCAGACCACTATCGCTTGCTTACAAAGTAACAAGTACAGATAAGAAAGGGCGTTTTACCCTCGAAAAACACATATTCACCGACCCTGACGGACAAACATTGTTTGTACGCAGTATTTTTAATACATCACTTAAAGGCGTGAAAGCGTATGTTGCTGTTAACCCTTATATAAACAACAACGGCTTAGGTGATTTTGCAAAAACCACTGAGCAAGGCTTAGTAGCATGGGAAGATGATAATTTTTTAACGTTGCAATCATCTACGTCATTCAAAATGCAAAGTGTAGGCTTTACAGGTGTGAGTGATGGCATCACCTCACTTAAAAAACAACACACACTAAGCAAAAAATATTCAAACACAGGCGATAAGGCCGGTAACGTCACTCTGCTGGCAGAGCTTGGTACTATCGATAGTAATACCACATTTGATTTAGCACTAAGCTTTGGTAAAACGCAGCAGCAAAGCCAGCAACAAGGTGCACAGAGCTTATCTAAAGGTTATCAAAATGTGCTTGATGCCTACAACGGTAAAGGTGAAGCGCTAGGCTGGGAAGATTATTTACAAAGCCTTGAGCCATTAAATACAATGGTTAAGCAAACAGCCGATGACGGTAAGCTACTTTATACCAGTGCAATGGTACTAAAAGCGCAAGAAGACAAAACTAATGCGGGTGCGCTCATTGCCTCACTTTCTAATCCTTGGGGTGAAACTGTTTCAGCCAAAGAGGGTTCGACTGGTTACAAAGCGGTATGGGTTCGTGATTTTTATCAAGTAGCTATGGCATTTATGGCCTTAGGCGATACAGCGACTGCAAAAACGGCCTTCGAATACCTTGAAAAAGTACAAGTTACTAGCAAAACCCCCGGTAACAATGGTGATACAGGATGGTTTTTACAAAAAACACATGTTGATGGTGAACTTGAATGGGTAGGGGTACAGCTAGATCAAACAGCTATGCCAATTATGCTCGCGTGGAAGTTACATCAAGCAAACGTACTAAGTGATAACGAACTTAAAGATTGGTACGCACGCATGCTAAAACCGGCAGCTGACTTTTTAGTTGATGGCGGAAGAGCTAAAATTTTATGGAACGACATGCAAATCACTCCACCTGCAACACAGCAAGAGCGCTGGGAAGAGCAAAGTGGTTATTCTCCTTCTACAACGGCTGCCGTTGTTGCTGGCCTTATAACAGCCAGTGACATAGCAACACTCAGTGGTGATACTCAAAATGCAGATCGTTATTTAGCAACGGCTAAAAAGTACAACAGTGATATAGAATCGCAAATGTTTACCACCGAAGGTAATTTAAAAGGTGATAGCACCGATGGCGAGTATTTTATTCGTATAGGTCAAGACACCGACGCTAACTCTAATACTAAAATTAACGCCAACAATGGCCGTGAAGGTTTTAACAAAAAGCAGATTTTAGATGGTGGTTTTTTAGAATTAGTCCGTTATGGAGTAAGAAGTGCCAACGATTCAAGTATAGTTAAAACCCTACCTGAGTATGACGACGAAACGCTTGAAGATAACTTACAAGTTAAATACAGCTTTAACTTTACCGATGGTAGCGGCACATTTGCAGGCTATCGCCGTTATGGCAACGACGGTTACGGTGAAGATGAAACCACAGGTACTAATTACGCCGAAAGCGGGAGCAACACGCCAGGCCAACGTGGTCGTGTATGGCCATTTTTTACAGGCGAACGCGGACACTATGAAATAGCGGCCGCAAACGCAAATAATACGCTAGATGATGCAAAACAAGCGGACATTAAAAATAGCTACGTAAAAGGCTTAGAGCAGTTTGCTAATAGCGGCATGATGCTACCTGAGCAAGTATGGGATGGCGTGGGTGTAAATGAAGCAGGTTATGCGTTAGGTGAGGGCACAAACTCAGCAACACCTCTGGCTTGGACACATGCAGAATACATTAAGCTTGTACGCTCACTCAGTGATAAACAAGTTTGGGACTATTATCCGGTGGTTGCCGAGTCTCTAAAAAAATAATATATAATACCAATTCGCTTAATTAAGTGATCTATTTTGAGGCAGGAAAAACGTGTTGATAGCTAGGCAAAAAATTCGCTATTTAGTTGTTCTAAATAAGAGTTTTTTAACGCAGTTAGCGACACGTTTAGCCCCGCAAAATGATTAAGTATTATTGCGGATTGGTATAAAATGCTGTAGTTATTAAAAAAGGCTTCTAAATTTATTTAGAAGCCTTTTTGTTATGTACTCACTTAATATTAAAACAAAAAAATGCTCTTCAAATAAAATGAATGTCACTTTTTAGTTACATTATTTGAGGCCACACTTATTATCAAACCATGATAACAACTCGGTATAAAATTCTTTTTTATGATCGTAGAAAAGCGTATCAGAAAAGTGATCGGCATCTTCAAGCTCAATATATTTAAAGTCTTTTTTGTACTTTTCAAGCTCAGATACGAAGTCTCTACTGTGTTTTACTGGAACACGACTGTCGATATCACCATGCACAACCAGTATAGGAATATTTACTTTATTTACTTGCTCTACAGGGGATACACCTGTAATCGTAGGGCGTTGTAAAATACTTAAAAAGCGATTTTCGTTAAGAGTTGCATTAATACGGCTTAAATCACTTACCCCTGCACCGGCAACAACACATTTATATATGTTGTTTTCACGCATAGATGCAGCAAATGCAGCATAACCGCCATAACTCCAACCAAATAAAGCAAGCTTATCTTTTGTTGCTAAGCCTTTATCTATTAAATATTGTGCCGCGTCGTCTAAATCATCTTGTTTTTTCAAGCCCCAGTTATTATCACCGGCTATCCAATGCTCCAGACCGTACCCCGTAGATCCACGATAGTTTGGTTGAATAACGACGTAACCATGATAGGCGAGTAACTGTGCCCAGTCATCAAATACAACAGAGTCACGCACCCAAGGACCACCGTGAGGAAGTACTATCGCAGGGTAAGGACCTTTAGTCGCAGGGATGGTTACATACGCTTTTATTTTGCGTCCATCTCTTGCTTTATAAGAGATATATTTAACGGATCCTAATTTACTTTTATCAATAAACGGAAGTCGATCACCAATTTTAGTCAGCTTTTGTTTATTAGTAACAATGTAATAGCTGCCAGGATTATCGTCAGCAGATACTCTCACTACTAATACGTTATCGTTATCAGAGCTACTAATGATTTGTACAAATTTATCTTTAAATAAAGAAGCAACAGATTCGTTAAGTGCTTGAAGGTTTGGGTCTGTGAAATAAAACTTAGGCTGCTTGGTTGTATAGCGAAAGCCTTGTAAAGTGCCGTCTGTATCAAGTATAACACCGTCGGTATCTACAGATTTAAGACCAAATTGACGTTCAGAATACTGACCTGTTTTAATATTGTAAATATAAATGCCAGTCGTATTTTCGCCTAAGTTAGCGTTAACATAAACTTCGTTAGGATTACCTTTTGCAAATCCTAATATCTCAAAGTTTTCACGCTTTTTAGGACTAACTTGCTTAATTACTTTCCAATCATCATTGCCTTTATCTCGGGCATAATAATCGATTGCGTTATCAGATTTATTCCAACCTTGGGCTATTCTTATTTCACCATCGTAGTCAGAAACGAATGAGCCTGATACTTTTTCATTTCCGCGCATTACAGTAACGCTTCGTCCAGTGTTAATATTAAATCTCACGACATCTGGAATGTAGTTATTATTAATATCAACTTCTACAAGTACTTCATCTTCTTTGTCTGGAAGTATATTTATTATATTAAATTGAACATTTCGCTTTTTCTTAAATGGTAATAACCAGTCGCCTTTACCATCTGCATCAGTTATTGCAAACTTATTAACCCAGTATTTGCGACTTCCATCTTCTAGTATTTGTCTAAACATAACGCCTATTTTTTCATCGTTTAACCATACGATGGAAGATATCAACATTTTATCCGCGCCCAACCTTACGGGGTCTGATTCTAGGTTATTTGGATCTCTTATCTCAATTATATAGTCACCATTTTTGGTAGTCGCTCTTAAAATAGCAAGCTTCTTACCATCAGGTGATGCTACAACACTACGGATAGCCGATGACATTGAGAAAGCATCAATACTGCTCACTTGTGTCGCATCTTCAGTTTCGCTATTAGCGAAAGAAGATAGGCTTAGTAAGGTAAATCCTACTAACATTCTTTTTTTAAGTTTCATTTTTTATTCCCTCAAAAAAAATGGCCTAAAATTTTAGGCCATCTGGATTGAATATATACTCAGCCAATTCTAATTAAAAAGAAGCTGTAAAGCTGATGTATGGGCTACGTCCTGAAGTATCATAACCAACACCTAGAGGAATGTTAGTATTTGAGAAAGAACCATTTGGATCTACTTTTGGTGGAGCTTCATTAAATACGTTACGTACACCAAAGTTCACTTTATAAGCATCGTTAGACCAAGTCATACCGATGTTATGTACAAAGTAGTCATCAGTGAAACCAACAGGGCGACATTTAAGTGGAGCACCATTTGCGTCAGTTAAACCACGACAACCTGCAGTACCTTCTTCGAATTCACCTAAATCATCTTCATCTTCACGACCTTTACCGATGAAACGTGTTTCCCAGTTAAATCTAAAATCAGAATATTTAAGTTGTAAGCGTGCTGTACCGCGCCATTCTGGTGAATCTGGCTCACCCATATTGTCATCAATAGTACCAAGTACATCAAAAACTTGCTCTGTCATACGCGTAGCTTGAAGGTCTAGTGTAATACCTAAGTTTTCTTCTGCAATTACCGTATCTGTTTCAAAGTAGATATTGTAATCAAAACCTTTAGAAGAGATTAAACCAATATTGATAAAGCTAGCATCAACTAAATCAATTTGACCATTTTCGTCACGGCCGATACGGCTACAGAAAGCATCATTACCATCAGCAGAATAACACTGACCAATACTGTAACCAGCGCTTGGCTCTGCAATACTATTTGTTACTTCAATATCAAAACGAGTTAATGACATTGTTAAATCAAATGCATCAGTGAACGGTTGTTCAAAGATAAAACCGTATGTTTTAGCCACTGATGTTTCAGCACTAAGCTCAGTTGTACCGCCAGTTTCAATCTCAGCGCTATAAGTTCCAGTATATGAATCAGTCCCACCTTGACCTAAACCAAGAGTGGTTGGATCAATACCTGATGCTTGACAGGCGTTTAGTACCGCTGTGTCACGTGTTTCTTCAGCTGCATTATATGTAGCTGCTGAACCTGGGTTCAATGGGTCAATATCACGAGCATCTTCCGGAACAACACATGGATCGGCAACTGTATTAAAACCAGACGTACCGTTTAAGAAGCGTTCACGTAAGTTTGGCGCTCTATAAGAAGTACCTTTTGTAGCACGAAGAGTAAACCAATCAACAGGACGGTAGATAGTTTTAAGACTATAAGTTGATTCAGCATCGTAGAAAGATTCTTCAGAAACACGGCCAGAAGCTGTAAATGTAAGTTCTTCAGCACCTTTAACTCCTTTAAGTAAAGGGAAGTCAACTTCTGTGAATATTTCTTTTAGATTACGAGAACCATCAGCGCCTTGGTCAGCAAAGTAGCCCCATAGTAAGCCTTGTGATGCTGCTGCATTAGGATTTGATTCAATCTCATCACGACGATATTCAATACCAACGATACCTGCAACAGTTTCGTTATTCCATGGTAGTGCAAAGAAGTCACCACCCATGAATGCATTAAAAACAAACTGGTTTACTTTAGTTTCGATGTCGCGATCAATAAATAAATAGGCCGCTTCTTCAGGTGAAAGCGTACCGCCACCTTCTTGGTAAATACTGTCTGCAAATAAATTAACAGGAACACATCCATCAGAACCGGTACCACAGGTAACAGTACCATCATCATTAAGAACAGCGGTTTCTAATGAGTTAATTAAGCGCTCTTCATCAATACCAACACGGTGGTCAGTACCTTTAGATGCGCTGTACGATACAGACGCGTCGTAGTACCAATTGTCTAAACCAATGTTTTCAAACATACCGAGGTTACCAGTAACACCAGTAACTAAACGATATTGTGAAACTTCAACTTCAGTTTGATCACGGTCACCACGAATATTGATGATTGGCTGAACGGCTTCTGGTCCACCAGGGCCCACACCTAACACGCCAAAACAGTCAATACCGTTTGTTCCACAAGGGTTATATGGGTTTGATGCCGCTACTTGTTGAAATATTTGTGCACCAGGGCTAAAAATTGGTGATTTACGACTCGCATATAAACCTTCGTAGTAGAAAGTTGTATCGTTATCATCTTGGAAGTTATATTCACCATTAAGCATTAGTGAAATACGTTCATTTTTACTTCTGTAATCACCACTTTTGTAGTAATCAGATTGTTGGAAAGCGTATAGAGGGTCTTGGAAATCAACGTCACGGAAACCATCTCCGTTACCATCAACAAATACACCATCGTTAATACCATCGCCATCGAAATCGCCAGCTACCCATGAAGGTAAAAATCCTTCAAGACTTGATGGTACAGTTGATTCGCTGAAGTTTGGAATACCAGTATTTGTGAAGTTAGGAGTGTAATAAACACTGCCAAAGAAAGAAGGTACGCTAATACGATTTGTTAGAGGGAAAATATCACATGAATCTTCACCACTCGCCACAGGACCATAGCCACTGTTTCTCGTTACGATACTGCCATCTTCAGCTTCCCAAATACGCTCTTCACACCCTTTAACAAAAGGGTTACCAGATAAAGATTGAGATTTTTGTTCTGAATATTCAACGCCTACAGTGATAAAACCATTATCCATGGTTTTGCCCCACATACCCGAAAGTACAGTTTCTTCACCGCCTTCACCTTTAGGTTGACGATAAGATGCATCAAAAATAAAACCTTCAACATCTTTTTTCAATATTACGTTAGCTACACCCGCTACCGCATCAGAACCATAAACGGTTGATGCGCCATCAAATAAATTCTCTACACGCTCAATCATTACGCCAGGTATTAAATTCAAATCAGGTGATGTTGGTGCACCACCAACGCCAGCAGGAGCCATTCTTCGGCCATTAATAAGTACAAGAGTTCGTTCAGCACCTAAACCACGAAATCCGATTGTTGCAGCGCCCGGACCGTTATCTAGTACAAAACCACCAAATGTATTATCTATTTGAGCACCAGCCGCTTGGCTGGTCGATTGAAGCATTGAGCCTGCATCAAATAAACCCATTTCACGAGATAAGTCGCCATTGATAATTTGAATTGGTGATGCATTTGAAAATTCAGCTTTTCTTATACGTGAGCCTGTTACAACTATTCGTTCAGGTGCTTCTTCTTCTAATTCTACGTCTGAATTCAAGTCATTTTCTTGAGCTAGCGCGTTAGGCGCTAAGGCTACAGAGCCTAGCAATAAAGAGTATCTTATTGCATTTGATAGAGCTTTAGTTTTAAACATATGTAAATCCCTGAGGTATTATTGTTATTTAAGCTATAAAGTTACAGAGTAAGGTTATAGCGGCACAATAAATTTACATTACAGAAACAAAATAGTAAATACAGTTAACGACTAGCTATTGCTAAGGGGGGAGGAATTGATGTCTTTTTGACGGAAAAGTATAGTTTTTCAGATTATTTTTATTTTAATCTATTGTTTATTATACAATTTTATTGTTTGTAAATGGATGTGAACAGATGTAGCCGGTGTTTGCTTAAAAAATAGGCTCAGCTTGACCTTCTAGGAATGAGAATAGGAGCTAATAGGGTACTTTGTACTTCTTCACCACGTATCAGTTTTAATAAGTTCTCTACGAGCATTTGCCCAGCAACAGTGGTGTTTTGCTCTATCGTCGTCAGCGGTGGGTTTACATAACTAGCAATGGCTATGTTATCAAAGCCGACTACCGCAACATCTTTTGGCACGTTAATATTTGCTTCTTTAAGTGCACGTATAGCCCCAATAGCAATTAAGTCACTTGCAGCAAATAAGGCGTTAAATTTAATATTATTAGCGATAAGCGAACGAGTGGCGTGATATCCAGATTCTTCAGTAGATATAGCATTAGCCATTTTACGTTCGTTTATTTTTACGTTGTTAGCCAGTAGCTCATCTTTAAAGCCCTGAAAACGACTAAAGAATTCAGGGCTATGATCAGATGCATCACCAATAAAAGCGCAGTCAGTTCTGCTGTGAGCAATAAAGTGCTCAGCGGCAAGCTTACCGCCACCGTAGTTATCACAACAAACAGTTAAATCTGGGCGATTATCGACCGTTGCACCCCAACAAACAAACTTAGTGTTTTGTTCAAGTAAGGTATTAAATTTTGGTTGGTAATCAATGTAATCGCCATAACCGAGTAAAATAATACCATCGGCTCTGTGGCTATCTTCATAGTCTGCTTGCCAATCAGCACTGGCCGATTGAAATGATACTAATAAATCGTAACCTTCTTTAGCGCAAGCACGGGTAATGCTGCCAAGCATGGCTAAAAAGAAAGGATTAATTTGTGACTCATCAGAAGTAGGGTCTTCGAAAAGAAGTAATGCAAGTGTGCTGCTTTGTTGTGTACGCAAGTTGCTGGCATTTTTATCAACTTTATAATTAAGCTTTTTAGCTATATCGAAAACACGTTTACGTGTTTCTTCATTAACAAGATGGCTGTTACGTAAAGCGCGAGATACAGTTGATTGAGATACCCCTGCATAGTGGGCAATATCAAATGAGGTGGCTTTACCTTTCATTGTTACAACTTAATTAATTTGATAAATAATTGTGCCATTTTCGGTTATTAATGAATAATTTCAAGCTTTTTGTGAATTAACGTATATTTTTATTGATAAACGGCTGACACCGGTGTCATAATATAAATGTTTTATCATTTTGTTGTCAAAACGTATTCGCTGTTTATATATTTTATAGGCAGCATTTTTTACTGTGATAGCTACTTTGAGGTGATAGCTCAAAGTATAAATAACAATGGTATACCATTGTAAAATAATAAGCACGAGTCGCTTAACAAAAGAGATAATACTATGAGCCTAAACTCTTCTGCCCAATTTGATCCCATCTTAGTTGCTGATGTTGGCGGCACTAATGCCCGCTTTGCTTTAATAACTGCTTTTAATGAACATACTAACCAATTTGTAATAGAGCACATTAATATTTTTCCTAGTGCTAATTTTGGTTCACTTGAAAGTGCGCTTGAGCAATATTTACAAACAGTCTCGCATATTACACCTAAACGCGCATGTTTAGCCGTTGCAGGTCCAATAAAAGCTGGGCAGGTACATTTAACCAATTTAGGTTGGCATTTTAGTGTTAGTGAATTTAAAACTCATTTTGATTTACAGCAACTAGAGGTCATTAACGATTTTGCTGCCTTTGCATATGCGGCTCCTTACTTAGATCCTAAACAAAATGTCATTGTTAAATCAGGCCAAGCTGATGACAATGCTAACATTGGTGTTATAGGTCCAGGTACTGGTTTTGGTGCCGCGTGCTTAGTTAGAACGTCGCAATCTACCGCTGTTTTAAGTTCAGAAGGGGGGCATATATCGCTTGCACCAGTTAATGAACTCGATACTTTACTATTAAATGAATTACGTAAAGATCATCCCCATGTTTCTATCGAAACTGTATTTTCAGGCCCTGGCATAACGCATTTATACAAAGCGATGTCTGCGGTTAAGGGTGTAACAGCTAAAAATTTAGATGCTGCGCAAATAAGTAGCCTAGCAAATAGCGGTGAATGTGCTGTGTGCGATGCAACGCTTAATCAATTTTGTGATTGGATCGGCAGTGTAGCTGGCGATTTAGCCGTTGTTTACGGCGCTTTAGGCGGACTATTTATTGGCGGTGGAATACTGCCTCGTATGCAAGCAAGACTTCTAGAAAGTCGTTTTGTTGAACGATTTTCTCAAAAGGGTATTATGTCGCAATACGCAGGGCAAATTCCTGTAATACTTGTAACACAAGATAATATTCCACTAATTGGTGCCGCAGCGTGTTTGCACAACAGCAAATAAGGAGCTTTCCTTGTTCGCATTTGGAAAAATAGAGTGATGAAAAAAGTAACAATAAACAGTGTGGCAAGTCATGCTGGTGTTTCTAAAAAAACCGTATCACGCGTTTTAAATAACGAGCCTAATGTTAGTGCTGCAACCCGAGAAAAGGTGCTTGCGGTATTTAAAGAACTCGATTACACCCCAAATCCAATTGCACGAGGCCTCGCACAAAATCGTAGCTTTATTATTGGGTGTCTTTACGATAACCCAAGTAAAAGCTACATTACTCGCGTGCAAACGGGTGCTTTAGAAGCATGTAAAGAAAATAACTATAATTTATTGATACACCCTTGTGAGTTTCGTGGTGAAGCCCTTATAAATAATATTGAGCAATTACTACAGACTTCTCGATTAGATGGCATTGTGCTAACACCTCCTTTTGGTGATTTTGCTGAGCTTGTTGCTTTTTTAAAATCTAAAAAAATCCCTTACGCAAGAGTTGCGTCAGCTTTACTTCAAGATGATTCTATTTCAGTTCGTAGTAATGATGAGCAAGGCGCATTTGAAATTACTGAGCATCTAATTAGCCTTGGGCATAAATCTATAGCGTTTATTAAAGGGCACCCGGATCACAGTGCCACGCAACAACGCTTTAAAGGCTACAGGCGTTCACTTGCAAGCCATGGAATAGAGTTTGATGAGCGCTTAGTAGAGGAGGGTAACTTTAGTTATCACTCAGGTGTAGATAGTGCACGCAGTATTTTAGATTTATCTCCTAGGCCAACAGCTGTATTTGCATCAAACGATTACATGGCGGCAGCGGTATTAAAATTAGCTACCCAGCGCCAATTAAAAGTGCCTGATGACATTTCAATAGCCGGCTTTGATAATGCACCCATTGCACGTCATATTTGGCCTGGTTTAACGACTATTGCACAGCCCGTTGAAGAAATGACTAAACAAGCCGTAACTCAACTTATTTCACACATAGCTCAACCGCAAGAACAGCCGTATCAGGTAACACTTGAGTCACGCTTGATTACACGCGAGTCTACCTCTGCGATAAAATAGTGAGTTAAAAACACTTTCACAGTAGCCCGAATATGAGTGACGCTTATTCGGGCTTTTTTTGCTCTGAACTTGCTAAAATATACTTTGTGCCTAAAAATCAATTAGGTCATTATTCGGTCATGTTAAAATATTAAACTATTTTTGTTACCCGGGGTTGACACCGGTGTCATTGCTATGCGTTAATACAGTGACACCGGTGTCAGGGCTGTTGTGAGAGGCTCCCTGGTAGCGTACCTTTGAACGGGTAAATCAAAGATGCTCAGTACAGTTATTTACGTGGAGTCTGTAGTTGCTACTGAGCCTTTATCCTCTAACTAATAGAGATGAGTTAAATTATGTTACATCCTCGTATTCAAGAAGTTACCCAGCGCGTTATCGAACGCAGTAAAAATACCCGTCAAGATTATTTAGAACGTATTTCGCACGCAAAAAAACAAACAAGAGTTCGTGCCGGTTTAGGTTGCGGAAATATAGCCCATGTTATGGCTGCATGTAGCAGTGATGACAAAGCGCGCTTAAAGGCTGATGAGCAGCCAAATCTTGCTATTATCAACTCATATAACGATATGCTATCGGCTCATGTGCCATACAAAGACTACCCAGATTTAATTAAAGACATTGCTACCAAATACGATGCTACAGCACAAGTTGCTGGTGGCGTTCCTGCAATGTGTGATGGTGTTACGCAAGGGCGTGACGGCATGGAACTTTCGCTTTTTTCTCGTGATGTAATTGCTATGTCTACGGCAATATCGCTTTCACACGATGTGTTTGATGGCGTTTTTTGTTTAGGCGTTTGCGACAAAATCGTCCCGGGTTTATTAATTGGTGCATTGTCGTTTGGTCATTTACCTGTGTTCTTTTTACCAGCAGGTCCAATGCAGTCAGGTATTCCTAATAAAGAAAAAGCACGTATTCGTCAAAAATTTGCACAAGGTTTAGTAAGTCGCGAAGACTTATTAGAGGCTGAAAGCGCGTCTTACCACAGCGCGGGTACTTGTACGTTCTACGGTACTGCAAACTCAAACCAAATGTTAATGGAAATAATGGGCTTACACCTTCCTGGTAGTTCGTTTATTAATCCTTACACTGAGCTTCGCGATGGTCTTACAGGTAATGCTGTAGAAACTATGCTTAAGCAGCTTACAGATGATAAAGAAAGCCCGTGTTTGGCCGATGTGATCAGCGAAAAAACGATTATAAACGGTTTAGTAGGTCTTCTTTCTACAGGTGGTTCTACTAACCATGCAATTCATATTGTTGCGATAGCAAAAGCGGCGGGCATTCAGGTTACGTGGAAAGATATGTCTGATTTATCAGAAGTTGTACCACTACTTACACGTATTTACCCTAATGGCTCTGCAGATGTAAATCACTTCCAAGCAGCTGGCGGTATGGGTTTCTTAATGCGAGAGCTAGCAAGCGCTGGTTACTTACACACAGACGTTAAAACAATGCTAGGCGATGGTTTAGCACCTTACATGACAGAGCCTCGTTTGGATAAAGACGATAGCCTGATCATGAGCAACTCAACCGGGCCAACTAAAGTTAAATGGGTAGATTGCCCAGCAAACTCACACGATGAAGAAGTACTTCGCCCAGTGAGTAACCCTTTTAGTAAGCAAGGTGGTCTGCAACTTCTAACGGGTAACTTGGGTAAAGCTGTTATTAAAGTGTCAGCTGTTGCTATCGAACATCAGGTTGTTACTGCTCCTGCAAAAGTATTTAGCTCACAAAGTGCTCTGCAAGATGCATACACGCGTGGCGAATTAAACCAAGACTTTATTGCCGTGCTAAAAGAGCAAGGCCCTAAAGCGAAAGGTATGCCAGAGCTACATAAATTAACGCCAGTAATGGCAACGCTTCAAGATGAAGGCTTTAAAGTAGCCATTGTTACTGACGGTCGTATGTCGGGTGCATCAGGTAAAGTACCAGCTGCTATTCACTTAGCACCAGAGGCAGTAGAAGGCGGCATTATTGCTAAAATCCGAGAAGGTGATTTAGTGACACTTGATGCGCCAAACGGAATATTAAAAGTACACGTTAGCGACGAAGAACTTGCTAAACGTGAAGCAGAACTTAGCCTGCCAAGTGCAACATTTGGTACAGGTCGCGAATTATTTACTGGATTTAGAAATATCGTAAGCAGTGCCGATTTAGGCGCGAGTGCTTTTGGACTTGAATAAATATTAGCCATACTGGGTAATGAGGAACAAGTAATGAGTATTGAAAAAATCTTAGCATCGGCACCCGTAGTGCCAGTGGTTGTAATCGAAAAATTAGAAGATGCAGCACCACTTGCAAGAGCGTTATATAACGGTGGCTTAAAAGCCTTAGAAATAACACTACGTACACCTATTGCTGCAGAAGCTGTAAAGCTGATGAAAGCAGAAGTACCTGAAGCCTATGTAGGTACTGGTACGGTAGTAGATAAAGCAAGTTTTGATCTTTCGGTTGCCGCTGGTGCAGATTTTATGGTGAGTCCAGGTGTGAGCGATGAGCTTATTGCTTTGGCTAAAACATCAGATATACCATTTTTACCAGGCGCTGCAACTGCAAGTGAAGTTATGCAACTTGCGTCGCATGGTTTTACGTATTTAAAATTCTTCCCTGCAGAAGCTGCAGGCGGAACAGCAATGCTTAAATCAATCGGTGGCCCATTACCACATATTACTTTTTGCCCAACTGGCGGCATTAGCCTAGCAACTGCACCGAACTATTTAGCGCTTAACAACGTTATTTGTGTTGGTGGTACGTGGATGCTAGATAAACAACTAATTGAAAATAAAGACTGGCAAGCAATTGAAGCGCTTGCTCGCCAAGCAAGTGAACTTAAATAGGAGTCTAAAATGATTAATGTAGCAATTAACGGTTACGGCCGTATCGGTAGAAATGTTTTACGTGCACTTTATGAGTCAGCTCAAAACAGCGAAATTAAAATTGTAGCAATTAACGATTTAGCACCTGCTAACGTTAATGCCCATTTAACGCAGTATGACTCAGTTCATGGTCAATTTTCTAAAAAAGTAACACTTGAAAATAACACCATGTTAATTGACGATGACGTAATTACGTTAACGCAAGAACGCGACCCTGCAAATTTACCGTGGAAAGCACTAAACGTAGATATCGTTTTAGAATGTACTGGTTTTTTCACTAAACGTGATGACGCTGCTAAGCATATTACAGCGGGTGCTAAAAAAGTAATCGTTTCTGCTCCAGGTAAAGATATGGATGCAACCGTGGTTCATGGTGTAAACAGCGATGTAATTAACGCTGATAGCCAAATCATCTCAAATGCATCGTGTACTACTAACTGTTTAGCACCACTTGCAAAAGCAATTAACGACACCGTAGGTATTGAAAAGGGGAGTATGACAACGATTCATTCTTATACGAATGATCAAAACCTATCTGACGTATACCACCCAGATCTATACCGTGCTCGTAGTGCGACTCAATCTATGATCCCAACTAAAACAGGTGCTGCGGCAGCTGTTGGTTTAGTATTACCAGAACTTGCTGGTAAATTAGACGGCATGTCGGTACGTGTACCAACAATCAACGTATCTTTAGTTGATTTTACGTTTATTACTAAGCGCGATACGACTGCAGAAGAAATCAATGCAATCATGAAAGAAGCGTCAACGGGTTCAATGAAAGATATTTTACAATATAATGAGCTTCCGCTTGTTTCTATCGACTTTAACCATAACCCAGCGTCATCTATCTTTGATGCAACGCAAACTAAAGCCGATGGCAATCTAGTTAAAGTAATGGCTTGGTACGACAACGAATGGGGTTTCTCAAACCGTATGTTAGACCAAGTTAAAGCATTAGGTGCGTTTTTATAATACAGCCCTAATGATGTAAAGTTTTAGCTTTATCCAACCAAGCCACGCATTGCGTGGCTTTTTTGCGTTTGGTTTATCTGTATATTTGCAACTCAGACTATGGAAGGAACTATTTGTATTTTTTATACCCTAAATTTTGTTAATATGTGGGTGTGTAAATCAATGGAATTTCGTTGTATTTAATCAACTCAACGAAGCAAGGAATAATAAAAATGATCAGAGCTTTATTACGAAAGGTATTTCGCACAAATCATCTTCAGATAGGTGAGGGCAACATAAGTGGCTACATAGCCTGCTTTTTAGCAATACTGAGTTGCTTAGGCGTATTAGCGTTTCACTTTCCTGAATACTTAACCACACCAGAACTACGCAAAAGCTACAGTGTCGACTTTTTACGTCAGCTTATGTTTGCATCATTATTGGTCTCGGGCAGTTTAGGGCTACTTAACTTTGTACGTAATACCAATAAACGCTTAGGAGCTACAGCGTGGTTTTTTATTGTTCTGGCAATTATGTTTGGCGGACCAAACGTTGAGGTAAATGAGTTTGCTAGCGACACACCTTACATAGGGCTAGATTGGTTTATTTTAGATTTACTCGGCTCAACACTCATATTTATTGTTATTGAAAAGCTGCTACCCCATCGAAAAGAGCAAAAAATATTACGTAGCGAATGGCGAGGCGATTTAAACCACTTTTTCGTAAACCATTTAATTATTGGTTTTGTGTTACTCGTTACTAACCACTTTGTGCATTATGGTTTTGGCTGGGCTGTATCATCTACAGTACAAGGTTATATAGAGCAAACACCATTTGTAGTGCAGTTGTTTTTAATAATACTCGTGGCCGATTTAATGCAGTATTGGGTGCATCGTGCTTATCACGAAGTCCCTTTATTATGGCGCTTTCATGGCGTACATCACAGTGCTAAAGAAATGGATTGGTTAGCGGGATCTCGCCAACATATTCTTGAAATACTTGTAACTCGCAGCTTAGTGCTCACACCCATATTTGTACTTGGATTTTCACAGCAAATAATTAGTTTATACGTAATAATAGTGGGTTTACAGGCTGTGTTTAACCATGCAAATGTACGTGTGAAATTTGGTTGGCTAAAATATTTTATGGTTACACCGCAGTTTCACCATTGGCATCATGCGTCAGATAAAGCCGCAATTGACCGCAATTACGCTGCGCATTTTTCATTTTTAGACTACGCGTTTGGTACTGCTGTTAAAGGCCAAAAAGAGTGGCCACAAGCGTATGGTGTAGTCGGGGATTACATGCCGGTAGGTATGCTTAAACAACAGGTTTACCCATTTAAGCGCACTAAATGAGCTCGCCTAATTGAATAAACATAAACTAAAAAAGTAGCAACGTGCTACGCGTTGCTCTTTTTTATGACTCTACTCAATTATATGTTTAGCTCTTCTAATAACTCAGTAAATGTAGGTCTTTGATTTAATGAAGGTTGCATAGCACACTTTGCTATATCGGACATTTCACCAAATAGCTCACTTTGCCTATCATCGCCGGTTACCGTGCCTAATAAGTCTTCAATTAAACAGCCCAGAGCTCTTACTTCTATCCACTCTAGTTGTTTTTGTTGATACTTACTTAGCTTCGTTAAATTAGTTGCAGCACCAAAATCACCAAACAGAACATCATGGTTTTGGTTAACCATAGTGTTATGCGTATAAATGTCGCCGTGACTTACTTTACGAACATGTAAGTGATGCAGTGTACTTACCATTTGCTGTGCAATTTTTAAAATAGCTTGAGTTGAGTAATGGCAATCATTATTAAAGGTATCACGCGTACAGGTTTCAAGGCTTGGGGGCAGGCCTAAATTAGCGAAGCTTTTATCTATTAGCTCCATCACTAAACCTAACTGATCACTTTGTTCAATGTAGGCAAGTACTTTAATTAAATTAGCGTGATCGCCTGCTTGTAAGCAGCAATTTACTTCATCAAGCGGGTAGCCGTCGCTGGTAATTGCACCTTTAAATAATTTAATCGCTACAGCGCTATTAGCAGCTTGTGCTAAATGAATAACGCCCGATGCACCTTGGCCAATAACATGACTAAGCGTGTAATCGTCAAGAGGCTTATTTTCTAAGCTGCACTTTGTAAGGCACTGGGCTTTATTAAAATCGTTACCGGCAAACGCAAGCCAAGCAAGTTTAGGCAGTTCAAACAGCCAGTCGTCTACGTGTGTTAAGTTATTAGCGGAGAGCCTAACAAGCTCGAGGTTTTTACACTGCGCCATGCTACTTGGCAGTTGCTTAAGTTGATTGCCCGCAAGCGCGAGCTTTTTAAGCTGGGTGTAATTACCAAAGTCTTCAGGCAATTCGCTTAACGTATTATCGGTGAGTATTAGCCACTCAATATTTTTTGGCAGGCTGTTTAAAGCAAATTCAGAAATTTGGTTACCTTTAAACGCGACCATAATTAAAGCAGGGCATTTAGCGAGCACTTTAGGAATATGCTTAAACTGGTTAAACGATAAAAATACACGCTTCAAGTGTGTTAAACAGGCAAATTCATCAGGTAGTGTTGATAAGTTATTATTTGATAAATCGAGAACTTCAAGCGTGTCAGCTAAGCTAAAGATTTCTTCAGGAAATGTCGTTAGCTCTTCTACTAATTGCAGGTGAGTAGCACCAACAAGTTTGCCACTTTTAAGCTCTTTAAGGGAGTTCATATTTATACCATGTTCTAAAAATGAAAAAGCCAACATAGCTGTTGGCTTAAAGTCGTTCTAACTTACTAAATCGCTCTTTAGAATTGCGCGTTATGGTAAACGTTTTGTACGTCGTCGCAATCTTCTAACATCATTAAAAAGCGTTCCATAACTTCAACGTCTTCGCCTTCAATCGGCGTTTCAATTTGTGGCACAAAGCTAATTAGGTCTTCGTCAAACTCAGTCACACCCATTTCTTCAAGCGCTGTACGTGTATTGTTGTACTCTGTGTGAGGAGCAAAAACAGTAACTTTACCGTCATCAACTTCTACGTCAGTTACATCAACATCAGCCATCATTAATGCTTCAAGTACTGCTTCGTCGTCATCACCGTCAAATACAAAAATAGCAAGGTGATCAAATAAATGTGAAACAGAGTTTTGAGCGCCAATTTTAGCATTTGCTTTGGTAAAACAAACACGTACATCAGCAAAGGTACGCTTGTTGTTGTCTGTTAAACAGTCAACAATAATCATACAGTTACCAGGGCCGTAACCTTCGTAACGTGTTGCTGAGTAGTCTTCGCCGCCGCCACCTTTTGCTTTGTCGATTGCGCGGTCAATAACGTGTGCTGGTACTTGGTCTTTTTTAGCGCGTTCAATTAAACGACGTAATGATAAGTTACCATCTGGATCTACACCGCCGTTTTTAGCACAAATATAAATTTCTTTGCCGTACTTAGAATAAACTTTAGTTTTAGCACCCGCAGTCTTAGCCATTGAATCTTTTTTGTTTTGGTAAGCTCTTCCCATCTGCGTTTCGCCTTAATATATGTAAATAATAGAATGAAATTATAATGCGTATTCTAAAGGTAAATGCATTCAAGGGCTAGTAAGTATTAAAGCCGATTAAAACTGTAGCGTTTAAAGTCCATCTAAAGTGCATTTTAGTGAGGAGATTATCGAGGCATTTAGACGTTGGAATTATATCTATTATTGTAAATTTAACTCAATAAAAAAGGCAACCTGTATAACAGGTTGCCTTACTAAGTAATAAAAAGTAAGTATTACTTACCAAATACGTACACGTTCATCTTCAGGAAGGTATAACTCATCGCCTGGTTTTACATCAAACGCTTTGTACCATGCATCGTGGTTGCGTGGCGCTTGTGCTCTAAAGCGACCTGGGGCATGTGTGCCACCACGAAGTTGGTTAAGCATGCTTTGCTCAGTACGTTTTTCTTTCCATACTTGTGCCCACGCAAGGAAGAAACGTTGATCGCCAGTAACACCGTCAATAACAGGCGCTTCTTTACCATTTAAACTTAGCTTGTACGCGTGATAGGCCATTGATAACCCACCTACATCACCAATGTTTTCGCCAAGGCTATTGCGACCATTAACAAAGTTACCTTCGATTGGCTCGTATTTACTGTACTGCGCAGCCAGTTGGTCGGCTTTTTTGTCAAATGCAGCGCGGTCAGCATCAGTCCACCAATTACGTTGCACACCGTTTTCGTCTGATTTTGAACCTTGATCGTCAAATCCATGACCCATTTCGTGACCAATTACAGCGCCAATACCGCCATAGTTTACAGCCGGATCGGCATTTGGATCGAAAAACGGCGGTTGTAGTATCGCAGCCGGAAATACAATTTCATTAAACGAGCTATTGTAGTAAGCGTTTACGCGTTGTGGCGTCATGCCCCAGCGGTTACGGTCTGTTTTTTGTAGCTCTTTTTCAACACTTTCTGCGTGGAAAAACTCACGCATGTTTTTCACATTACCAATCAAATCGTTTTTAGTAATGCTTAAACCTTCATAAGACTGCCAAACATCGGGGTAACCAATTTTTGGTACAAATGCAGCAAGCTTAGCGCGCGCATTTACTTTAGTTGCATCACCCATCCATTCTAGATTATCAATACGTTCACCAAGGGCTGTTCGAAGGTTTTCAACCAGCTCTGACATTTGTTGTTTTGATGACTCAGGGAAGTAACGCGCTACGTATATTTTACCAATAGCAAAACCAAGCGAACTTGTGCCTGACATTTCACTTATTGCACGTTTCCAACGAGGGCGAGGTTCTTGCTGTCCGTTTAGTTCTTTACCAAAAAAAGCAAAGTTAGTATTAAATACGTCTTCTGATAGTAAACCTGCGTTACCGCTAATAGCGTGATACGTTAGGTAGTCTTTCCATACTGCAATATCTTCTTGATTGATTAGCTCAATCATCGCTTTTATTGGCTCAGGCTGAGACACATTTAACTGAGGTACTTTATAACCTGTTTGCGCAAAGTATAAATCCCAGTTAAAGCCAGGATAAGCAGTGCTTAAATCAGCACGTTCAACTTGGTTTAGGGTTAAATCGCGATTACGGCGCTTTTCACGAGGCCAATGATCTTGTGCAATTTTGGTTTCAAGATCAACAATTGCTTGAGCGCGCTCAGCGGTATTTTCAGTGCCTGCAAACTCAAGCATGTCAGCAATGTGAGCAACATAAGCTGTTCGGGTTTTTACAAAGCGCTCAGCGTCTTCAAGGTAGTAAGAGCGATCTGGTAAGCCTAACCCACCAGCACCTAGTGACATTTCATATTTATTAGGGTCTAGGCGATTAAACCACATGCCGCCGCCAAAAGGGGCTTTATTACCGGTTAACCAAGACTTACCAAACATTTCAGCTAAATCGTCAGTCGACGATATATCATTAATTTCACTTAACAATGGCTTAATAGGCGCTACACCTAGTTTATTAAGTGTTTCGGTATCCATATACGCATTGTAAAAATCAGCAACGAGTTTTTCTTCTGCGTTTAAATCTTTACGTGCTGCTATTTCTTCAATAATAGCTTTAACATCGCCTTCGCTGCGCTCAGCTAATCCTGAAAATGCACCGTAGCGGGTTTTATCTGCAGGCATTACGTAGTTGTCATACCACGTGCCACTGGCATACATAAAAAAGTCATCGCCTGGTTTAACTGCTTCGTTACGGGCTGTTAGGTCAACACCAAAACTACCTAACTCTGCTTTTTCTGTTACTGCTGCAGTGGCTATTTTAGGTTGTTGCTCGTCTGTTTTTGTTGTTTGCGGCTCTGAACAACCGGTAATAAATGTGGCAGCTAATGCTGCGGCAATTAAACTCTTTTTCATTACTTACTCCTGAGTATCACTGATTGAATTAAAGCAGCAGTGAATCATTTTTATTGTTACGAATATTTAACTTATCGATTGTTATTGATATTAATCATACAAACAAACCTTTTGAGGTGAATCACCACAGTGCTCGATAAAACTAATATAGAATAAAAGAGAAAGGCTAATAGGTGCTATAAAAGCTTTATTTAGCTCGAATACTTGAAAGTATCCGAGCTAAGAGGGGTTACACACTATTTATTTTTTATGCTGAAGCTCCCACATACGGGAATATTCTCCGGCGAGAGTAAGTAACTCGTCGTGCTTACCTTGCTCAATAATTTTTCCGGATTTGAGCACAATAATAGTGTCTGCATCGGTAATAGTAGAAAGGCGATGAGCAATAACAACGCTCGTATGGTTACTGGCAACTTCACGCATTGCTGCGAGTATTGCTTGCTCAGAATGAGAATCGAGGGCTGAAGTTGCTTCATCAAAAATTAAAATAGGGGACTTTTTCAAAATAGCGCGTGCAATGGCAATACGCTGTTTTTCGCCGCCTGATACTTTTAAACCACGCTCGCCAACCAGCGTTTTATCGCCTTTATCAAGTGTTGCTATAAAGTCTTTTAAATGCGCCATTGCAATGGCTTCATCAATTTCTGCATCACTTGCTGATGGCCTACCGTAAGCGATATTTTCACGAATGGTGGTGTTAAACAGCACAGTATCTTGCGGCACAATAGCAATGGCTTTTCGTAAACTATTAAGTGTTACTGAGTTTATTGCTTGATTATCGATACTAATTTCACCAGCGCTTACATCATAAAAACGATAAAGCAGTCGCGCTAATGAACTTTTACCAGCACCACTGGCACCAACAATGGCTACTTTGCTGCCAGCTTTAACACTAAAACTAAGGTTATTAAGAATAGGGCGATGCGCATCGTAACTAAAACTTACATTGTTAAATGTTATTTCACCTTGGCTAATATTTAGCTCTTTAGCATTAAGTGCATCGGTTATTTGTGGTTTCTTATTAAGTAGCCCAAGCATGTTTTCAAGGTCGGTTAGGGCGCGTCTTATTTCGCGGTACACAAAACCTAAAAAGTTAAGCGGTAAAAATAGCTGAATCATATACGCGTTAATCATCACAAGTTCACCAATAGAAAGCGTACCTGCAACTACCTCGGTTGAGCCCAACCACATTAACGCGGTAATAGCACAAGCAATAATAAGTGCTTGGCCTGAGTTGAGGGCGAGCAGCGACATTCTATTTTTTAAACGGGCTTTTTCCCAGTTTGCTAAAAAGGTGTCGTACGTTTTTGCTTCAAACTGTTCGTTATTAAAATACTTTACAGTTTCATAATTAAGTAGGCTGTCTATGGCGCGGGTATTACTTTGATTGTCGGCAGCATTTGCTTCTCTAATAAAGCGGTTTCGCCACTGAGTAACCACCACAGTAAAGGTAATATAAATAGCGACTGCCAGTAATGTAATAAGCGCAAACCAAACAGAAAACAACGTGCCAAAAATAATCGCAACGGTAAGTATTTCAAACAAAGTAGGCACTATATTAAACATTAAAAAGCGCATTAAAAAGCTTAACCCGCTCGTACCGCGTTCTATATCGCGGCTAATGCCACCGGTTTGCCTATCTAAATGAAAAGCCAGCTCAAGTGAGTGCAAATGCTTAAATACTTTTAAACCAATATCACGCATAGCGTGCTCGGTTACACGAGAAAATACAGCATCTCTTATTTCACCTAAAAATACGCTAGCAAAACGCAGTCCACCGTACATCAATAATAATAAAGCAGGAATAACTAACAGTGGGTTAATGGACTTATCTACAGAGTCTATTATTTCTTTAAGTGCCCAAGGCATTAAAAGCGTGGCACCTTTTGCGCCTATAAGCGCCATAAGTGCAATAAAAACACGGCCTTTAAATTTTGTAAGGTAGGGCCACAGTGTTATTACACTTTGGCGTAAATTCATGGCGTCTGGGCGTTTTTCTGTGCTTTGTCTGGGGCGCATTAGTGATCTCTGTTAAAACTAAATACTTAATTAATAAGCATTGTATTTTAAATGCTTGCCCTTATATACTACGCATCCCTTATTTTAGTTTTAAAACGTGAATGTTTAAATTTAGAGTGTTTTTAACTGCCTTTTTGCTACTTGCTGCACTTTTTAGTGTGCAGAGCAATGCTATGGGCGCCTCACAAAATTTAAATACTACTGTTAGTACGCAGGTTTCGCTTACTGATATTGCCGATTTAACTAAAA
This sequence comes from Pseudoalteromonas sp. NZS71, assembly GCF_015864715.1. NCBI lineage: Bacteria > Pseudomonadati > Pseudomonadota > Gammaproteobacteria > Alteromonadales > Pseudoalteromonadaceae > Pseudoalteromonas > Pseudoalteromonas sp. NZS71. Next base: position 49,431 of record NZ_JADYWS010000006.1, read on the forward strand.
TACAGGCTATTAGTAAGTCTGTAGATACTTCGCAGCATAAAAAAACGCATCAAACCGATTTTGACGCGCACCAACCAAGGTTAACAGCCAATAATTCATCATTGTTTTTGCACACTGTTCAAAGTGAGCCAGAATACGATGTGGTTTTTGAATTTTTTGCTCAAAATCTTGTTAGGCATATATTCTTACGACCAAGAGCGATTAATCCTATACAGCCTTGGTATACGCTTGTAACTAATAGTAAAAAGTCGCGCTTGAGTGGCTGGAAAGACGTAAACTTACTCTACAGAGCTGTAACTACCTACCACGCTTAATTTTCCTTATTTAATTTTATTAGGTTTTAACTTTTAAAGTTTTAGCCTGCAGATTAATTGTGCTTTTAAAAAGCACGTTGCTAGCTTTGCTGGCAATAAGGATTCAACATGTTAAGTTTTAAAAAAGATAAAAAGCCGTCTTCGGCTAAGTTCAAATTAAGCTATATAGCCATGCTAATAGTATTGGTTTTATTAGCTATCAGCGCATTACCAAACCTATATCCAAATAAATCGTGGTTGCACATCAGTGCTGCTCCGCACAGCGAAACGCAATCTTTACCGAGCACTAAAACGCTAGTTACTTTTTTGAATAACCAAGGGTTAGAGGTTGAGCAGGGTTTAGATAAGCAATCGACTATTAATGTACTTTTAAACGAGCCAACTAAAAGCGCTCAGGCGCAAGCGGCTATAAAAGCGCAATACCCAAACATGCAAGTTAAAATTGTTGAGCATGCAACCAGCCCAACATGGTTACAAGATTTTGGTTTATCACCAATAAAGCTGGGCCTTGATTTAAATGGCGGTGTGCTATTTGTACTAGACGTAGATTTAGATAAAGCCGTTGATGAGCAGTTAGTCAGTACGTATCAACAAGCTAAATCAATTATTATTAAGCAAAAAGCACATGGCGTAAAAGCGCAGCAAACTCAGCAGGGGTTTGAAATAAACGCATTGCCTAATGCAACCGACAAGTTAACCCCAGTTATTGAAGAGCTACAAAGCCGATTTGCTAATTTAGCCGTTGTAACAAGCAATAACGGCAGCGTTAAAACTGCCAAATTTAGTTATTCGGAGCAAGGCCGCAGCAGCTTTGATAAAGAAGTAATGGGGCAAACACTCACAACCCTTCGTTCACGTATTGAAGAGTTAGGCATTACCGAAGCGGTAACACAGCGCCAAGGAAAGCACCGCATTCGTATAGAGCTACCAGGCGTGCAAGATCCAACCGAAGCAAAACGTATTATTGGTGCAACAGCATCGCTTGGTTTTTATCAATTAAAAGAAATTGGCGGGCAAACATTTAATATGCAATCGGGCGGAACCATAAAGCTCGATCCTGTGCCAATTTTTACAGGCGATCATATTAATAATGCAAACATAGGGCGCGACGATTGGGGTAAACCACTTGTACAACTAAGCCTAGACGGCCAAGGCGGCGATGCAATGTCGGCGTTTTCAAAAGCCAACATTGGTAAGCCAATGGCGACAGTTTACTCTGAGTATTCTCAAAACGCTAAAGGCGAAGTAGTTAAAAAAAGCGAAGTTATTAATGTTGCCAATATTGCTCAGCATTTAAGTTCGCGTTTTAGTATTACCAATATGAAAAGCCAACAAGCTGCAGCCGATCTGGCATTGTTACTACGTGCAGGCTCGCTTACAGCACCCGTTACAATTGTGCACGAACAAACAATAGGGCCAAGCCTCGGCAGTGAAAACATTAGTAATGGTTTAGCCGCGCTTATGTTAGGTATGGGTATTACCCTTGCATTTATGGCGCTTTGGTATCGCCGTTTAGGCCTTATTGCAAATGTGGCACTTATATTAAATTTAACGTCGCTTGTGGGCTTAATGTCATTATTACCAGGGGTTGTGTTAACGCTTCCGGGTATTGCAGGTCTGGTGCTAACCATAGGTATGGCGGTAGACACTAACGTAATAATATTTGAACGCATTAAAGAAGAACGTCGCCAAGGCCGTGCACCATATCAAGCTATTCAAGAGGGTTATAAACAAGCCGCAAATACAATATTTGATGCCAATATAACCACCATGATCACCGCACTTATCTTATACGGCATAGGCTATGGGCCCGTTAAAGGTTTTGCCATTACATTAGCATTGGGACTTTTAACGTCTGTATTTACAGGTGTGTACGTATCAAAAATATTAAGCCAAACGTTGTATTTAAAAATGGGTAAAAAAGTAGGAGAAAAAGCACATGCTTAATTATTTTTTGAAAGGTGAAAAGGGCACACGCTTACGCTTTATGGGTATGCTTTTAAGTGCCATTTTAGTGCTGCTATCCGTATTTACGCTTACGCAAAAAGGTCTAAATTTTGGCCTAGATTTTACCGGCGGTTATTTAACTGAGTTTACAACCAGCCAAAGTGTTGAACTAAAAGAGCTTCAATCGTTTATTGCTAAAAATCACAACGGTGAGTTTGAGCTAACCGCGCAAGGTAATAGTCATTTTCAATTAAGAGAAGCGCCAAGTGCATCAACAACAGCTAATAGCCTTGATTGGCAAAGCGCTGTTACACAAAACGATGATATAAACGCACAGGTATTATCGTCAGCTTATATTGGCTCACAAGTCGGCGATGAGTTATTTGATCAAGGCTGTTTAGCAATGTTTGCTGCAATGATTGCGGTAATGATTTACCTTGCAGTGCGTTTTGAATGGCGATTAGCCGTTGGCTCTGTGGTAGCGCTAGTGCACGATTTAATACTCGTACTTGGGTTATTTTCACTATTACAAATTGAATTTAACCTAACCGTACTGGCAAGTTTACTGGCTATTATTGGTTACTCACTTAACGACTCAATAATAGTAGGGGATAGAGTACGCGAGCTTTTACGTGTTCAATCAAACAATGTACTTAGCCCAGCGACTATTATTAATAATGCGATTAAAAGCACACTAACGCGCACCTTAATAACGTCGGGTACCACACTTGCAACGGTTGCAAGCGTTTGGCTACTTGCAGGCACACCACTGCAAGGCTTTGCTATTGCATTATTTACCGGCATTGTAGTGGGTACGTTCTCGTCTATTTGTATAGCGGCAACCTTGCCGGAGCTATTGGGCTTAAGCGCTAAAAACTACGAAGTTAAAGTAGATGCCCACACGCAAACATTATTAGATATGCCATAAGGTTTTTAATAAAACACAAGTAAAGAGCTGCACCAACCAACGGCTCTTTGTTAGTTTAATGCAAATTTAAGCCCCGCTAGTATTCCCACCAAGCTTGCGGGGTTTAAAACAATGGTTTTAAGCCCCGCAAAAATGTTAAACTAGCTGCCTTATTTTTACAGCCTGTATTGTACTAATCCCCATGAATAAAACCCACGTAATCGAACACCTTCGTTTTGCGCTAGAAGCGCAGCTTACAACAGCAAAAGTAGCGGCAAAAACTGCGCACGACACCGCCACACATGAAGAAAACATAGCCGAAAATAAATACGATACTCTAGGGCTCGAAGCCGCTTATTTAGCACAAGGCCAAGCCCAGCGCGTAAACGATTGCTATAAAAGCATAGAATTGTTCGAACCTGCCTTTAATGAAAAACCAACCGACAAAATAGCTATCGGTTCGCTGGTATGTTTAGAAGATGATAACGCAGCCCAAAAATGGTTTTATTTAGGCCCTGCAGCTGGTGGTTTAACAGTAAACGTTAAAAAGCACGCAATTGCTGTTGTAACACCCGGCGCACCAATGGGTAAGCAGTTACTAAATAAACAGATTGATGATGAAATTACGTTAACAATTGCAGGTAAAGCCCACGAATATGTGGTGGTAGAGATTTTATAAAGCTTTGGTTTTTTAAGAGAACACCATCTGACAAAGCTATGCCAACGTAATAATCGCTTATTTATATTCATAAATTAATTGTCGGATGGCATGGCTCCGCCATTTATCCAACCTACAGCTATGTTTTTATAGCGTAACGTGGTGTGTATTTCAATTTCTACAAAGGCATATAATGAGAAGTACCTAATAGTTTAAAAGTGAGCAGGGTTGACGTTAGGTGCTCCCTTTTTAATTGATTTTAGTGGTTATACAGCCTCGTTAGTTGTATTTCCCAAGTTGGCTACTCGGTGCTACTATAGTGATACATCTGTTTGGGGATTATTATGAGAGTAGAACTAGTAACAACATTGAAGCGTCAAGCAACGAAGATATTATCTGAACTTCATTCCTCTAAAGAACCTGTGTTGATAACTGAACATGGACAACCATCTGCATACTTAGTAGATGTTGATGATTATGAATTTATGCAAAAGCGTATGCAAATTCTTGAGTCTCTTGCAAAAGGAGAGCAGGCAATAAGTCGTGGTGAAACCATGTCGAATGTTGAAGCTAAAGATAAAATGAATAAATGGCTGAAATAATTTGGACTAATCCAGCTTTGGATGATCTTAACGATATCGCTGAATATATCGCATTAAGCAATTTTCAGTCAGCGAAAAAATTGGTTTCCAAAATATTTGAAAAAGTTGAACGTCTCGAACTTTTTCCTGAATCAGGTAAAAAACCAATTGAGTTAGCTAACCTAAATTATCTTGAACTGGTCGTGAATCCTTGTCGTATATTTTACAAAAAAGATAACAATAAAGTATATATTTTGCACGTAATGAGACAAGAACGAGACTTACGAAAATTTTTGTTGCTAACGCAATATACAGCTAACAAGTAGGTAATCCCTGAGTGAAATTAGTATGACCCCCATACTAATTATTATAAAAAGCAATTATTAAAAAGCCATCCAAATATCTATCAAAATTCCAATTTAACCAATATAAGAACTAAATTATGGTTTGTTTATTAAAAAAAATTGCTACACACGTTCCTTAAGTGTTTAATATACCGTACATAAATAATATGGAGGTTGAAATATGAGACATAACAATTGGTCTTGCTCTAAGTGTAATAATAACGAATTTGATACCGGTGAAATAAGAGTTTCGGGTGGCTTTTGGTCAAGAATTTTTGATGTTCAAAATAAAAAGTACACCGCTGTGACATGCAGTCGATGTAGTTTTACTGAATTTTATAAAGGTTCATCATCAACACTTGGTAACGTATTTGATTTCTTTACTGGGTAATGAAAGCTTAAAAAGCACTTTAACTGAAATGTAAACTGATCAGTTCAAGAAGTACCTCCTCATTAAGGTGAAGAGGTTAAATGCTTAAACACACCTAAGCGATAATTTGCCTTATTAAATGTAGGTGGACCATTAGATATACACCAACTAATAGCAGTTAAAAAAATCTATTACACGCACTAATAATAGGCTTCAATGACAGAGCATAAGGCTTGGATGAATTTATTTTTATGATTTTTCATCTAACATCCTATATTTTAAATATCCAATTTTAGGTAGCTTTTTTCACAAACTTTGCTGTTACCATCATTTCGCCAATACCATCTACTTTACAATCTAGTTCGTGGTCTTTTTTATCAAGCACTCTTCTAACTACCGCTTTGGTACCAATTTTAATTACTTGCGAGCTGCCTTTAATTTTTAAATCTTTGGCTACTGTCACTTTGTCGTCATCACTTAGCACAGTGCCGTTGGCATCTTTAACTAAAATTGCGTCTTCATTGTTTGTGTTATTTGGGTTCCACTCATGAGCGCACTCAGGGCAAATAAGCAGTTGTTGGTCTTCGTAAACATATTCACATTGGCACTTTGGGCAAGCAGGCAGCGACATTTTTAACTCTCATAAGGTGTTGTTTTGCGTATTTTAATCTGCATTATTAGTTAATCAATATTTTTCATCTTCACGCTAAAAATATCTCGTTTGTGCGTTTTAAAAAAAGGGCATATAAAGCACATGTCGCTTAAGCAATTTAAGCGCTAACTCGTACAGTAGGTACCTGTTAAAGCACCCATCATATTAAGTGATACGCGCAATGCCCACTTAGTACGATGGGTGTTTCTATTTATAATGCTTAGTATTTTACTAAGCATGCTTTTTATATTTTGACTTAACTAGGAAAAGTCGTGTTTAAAACCTTAATTGTGGTTGATAACAACGAGCAAACGCTTGCTCAATCGTTCGAAAATGTAATTACGTTTAATACCTACTTACGTGATTACCCAAAACATAACGAACCAAAAACACGCATTATTAATCTGTGCGACTCAAGCCAATACTTGAGCAAAGGTTACTATTGCTCATTACTTGCTGAAGCGCGCAAGCACCAAGTTTTACCCAGTGTAAAAACCATTAATGCTCTTCGTAGTGGCCAAGCACCTATGTTAAATGTGGGCCAAATAGACGGCACTCTTTACTTTGGTAATGCCCAAAACGATTTACAATCAAAAGCGGCAAAGTCGGTATTTAAACAATACCCAGCGCCTATTTTATTTGTTGATGAGCAAGGCTTATTACAACAAGGATCGATGTCGTCTTTAAGCGAGCAACAGTACTGCGAATTTGTAGCCAAGCTAGATAACTTTACTAAAACGCAGTGGCGTATTAGTTCGGTACAACGTCGTTTTAGATGGGACATGGCAATACTTGTTGATCATAACGAAAAAGTGCCGCCGAGTGATAAAGACGCCATTGCACGCTTTATTAAAGCAGCGGCTAAGCACGGGATTTATGCACAAGCATTAAGCTTTGACGAAATTGACAATATTGCCCAGTTTGATGCGTTATTTATTCGCCAAACTACAGCGATTGACCATCCAACGTATCGCCTTGCAAGCAAAGCGCAAAGCCTGGGTTTAGTGGTTATTGACGACGCTGAGTCTATTTTACGTTGTTGTAATAAAGTGTATTTACACGATGCGTTTAATTACCAAAAAGTGCCAAGTTTAAAAACGGTTGTAGTGGCTGATCAAGCAAATGAAACGCTTGAGCAATTAGAAGAAGCGTTTACGTATCCGCTTGTTTTAAAAATGCCTGAAGGGTCGTTCTCAAAAGGTGTGTTTAAAGTTTCAAACCGTGATGAGCTAGCAGCTAAGCTTACAGAGCTGTTTGAGTTTAGCGCATTAGTGCTTGCACAAGAGTACATGTATACCGAATACGATTGGCGAGTGGGTGTGTTAAATGGCCGTGCAATTTATGCATGCCGCTATTTAATGGCGCGTAACCATTGGCAAATTTATAACCACGACGCTAAACGGTTTTTCTCTGGTGGCTTTGAAACCTTGCCAACCTTTGAGTTACCAAAAGCGGTATTAGATGCAGCATTAAAAGCATGTAAAACAGTGGGTAGGGGTTTATATGGCGTAGATGTTAAAGAGCATCAAGGCAAAGCATACGTGCTTGAAGTAAACGACAACCCAAGTATTGATCACAAAGTAGAAGACGGCTATTTAGGCGACGAGCTATACATGATCATTATGGATGAGTTTAAACAACGCTTAGAAGCACGAGGCCGTGGGTAATAACATGAGCAACCTTGTTATTCGAAAGGCGCTTGGCAGTGATTTAACTGCACTGATTGACGTTGAAAACGCTTGCTTTAATAACGACAAACTTAGCCCGCGCAGTTTAAAGCGCTGGCTTAGTGCAAAACACGGTATTTTACTCGTTGCAGAAAGTGGCGAGCAAATATGCGGCTATGGGCTAGTATGGTGCCATAAAGGGACTCGCTTAGCGCGTTTATATTCGCTTGCTGTAAAACCCACAATGCAAGGTAAAGGCATTGCAAAAGCACTGCTTACTAGTCTAGAAAAAGAAACGTGTGAGCGGGCTCGTATTTACCTTCGTTTAGAAGTGGCTGTAAATAACGAAGGTGCGATTGGGCTTTACAAAAGCTTAGGCTACAGAGTGTTTGGTCAATATAGCGATTATTACGACGACCACAGTGACGCACTACGAATGCAAAAAAACATTCGACAAACGAGTGAGTTAAAAGTGGCGCGTTTAACGCCGTGGTATCAGCAAACTACCGAGTTTACGTGCGGACCTGCTGCGCTATTAATGGCAATGGGGGCACTTGAGCCAACTACTGAGCTTAGCCAATCACATGAGTTAGCACTTTGGCGTGAAGGTACCACCATTTTTATGACATCGGGTCATGGTGGTTGCCATCCGTTTGGTTTGGCACTTGCCGCTCATAAGCGTGGTTTTAAAAGCGAGGTAATGGTTAATACCACCGAGCCTTTGTTTTTAGATGGCGTACGTAACGAAAACAAAAAAGTGGTACTTGCCACCGTGCATCAACAATTTGTAGATGGTATTGCACAAGCAAATATACCGCTTACACATAAAGATGTAGAGCTTGAGCATATTGAGCGGTGGTTAAGTAAAGGCTTTAGTGTGCTGTTATTAATTAGTACATACAGTTTTGATGGTAAAAAATCGCCACACTGGGTGTGTGTTACGCACCTTGATGAGCACTGCGTGTATGTTCACGACCCATTTTGTGAGCCCGGTAACGATAAACAGCTCGCAATAGATTGCCAATATGTACCTATTGCACGAAGTGATTTTAGTAAAATGTCAGCGTTTGGTAGCCAACGTTTAAGAACAGCGGTGGCTATAGCTAATAAAATATAAGGTTAACAGTGACTTTTTTAGATTTAATTGATGTAGCCCCATATTCGTGGGCAGCTATTGGTACTGCGGCTTTTTGCGGTGCCATTATTGGTATAGAGCGCCAGTTGCGCGGCAAACCTGTCGGTATTCGTACATCAGCCCTAATAACCTTGGGTACGTATTTGTTTTTATCCACTGCATTTAATTTACAAGGGGATGTAATAGATCACTCTCGTGTAGTTGGGCAAATAATTACAGGTATCGGCTTTTTAGGGGCTGGCGTTATGCTCGCAAAAGATGGTGCGGTAGTTGGCGTTACATCAGCCGCGACTATTTGGGTGCTTGCATCAATAGGCGTTATGATAGCGACCGAAAACCTTGGCGCTGCAATAAAACTTTCGGTGCTAGTGGTCGGTATTTTATACGGTGTAGACGTACTCGAAGCTAAATTTAAAAGCTTAAGCAAAGGCGTACACACTAAAGTAAAAAACTATCAAAAGCGCTATTATCGAAAAGAATTTAACGACACAGAACGCCACTAAAAGTGGCGTTTTTTAATTAGAGCGTAATTGTTTGATATTGGATGGCATCTTCAATAGGAGCTGGGCGCCCAATAAAATAGCCTTGTACGTTATCAACGCCTAGTTTTCTGAGTGTGTTTAATTCATCTTGATTTTCTATACCCTCAGCTACAATTGAGCAATTAATAGCTTTAACAAATCCGCATAGTGCCTTAGCTAATAAAAACTTTCTACGGTCTGTGTTTATATTTTGAGTGAGGCTTATGTCTAACTTAATGATATCTGCCTCTAATTCTAAAATATGCTGAAAAGATGAAAATCCAGCACCTACATCATCGATAGCTAGCTTTACACCCCGGTTCCTTAATGGTCGAAGTGCGGTTCTCATAGCTTGGTAGTCTAAAATAGGTGAATGTTCAGTCACTTCTAAAATTATTCTATTACAATCGATGCTTTGTAATACTTTGTCTATTGAGCCTGATAAAATATGCTGAGGTGAAGTATTTATAGTGATATAAGCTTTTTCATCAAATTGATCTAAGTAACGTAATGTATTTTGTATAGCAAGTATTTCTAATGCTTCTCCTAAACCCAGTTTTTCAGCATCTTTAAACCAAATGTCAGGTGTTTTATAGGGTTCAATAAAAAAGCGTGACAGAGACTCATAACCCGAAAGTTGATTGGTTGATAAATTAAATATGGGCTGAAAATAAATCGTAATATCGTTTGTTTTTATAATATTTTCAATAAGCGACTTTGACTCATTATTTAAAATGTCAGATTGAACCTTTTTTCGATTAACTCAGTAGCTATTTCAGAAATCAGCCTAAGAAATGACAAATCTCTGTCGTTCAAGGTATTGTCTAATACGGTTTTATAACAGCAAAAAGTTCCATAAATTTTTCCGGTGGATAAAATAATGGGTACACCAATATAAGAGCCAATATTTAGCTTTTCTGTGACTGGCATGTTGCGGGTTATTGGATGCTCAAGAGTATTAGGGATTATTTGTTCTAGCTCGTTATCGGATATTTTTTTACAGTAAGTTTCGCAAATTGGATCTGAATTACCTTCTGATACGCAGGTATTTGTAGTTTGGTTATCTACCACTTTAAAAACGCGATCAGTATTGGTGAATTCTGAAATAAACGCGACTTCCATACTCAAATGTTTTCGTACAAGTGAAAGTAACTTTAATAACTTTGATTCAATAGAAGCATCGCTTTGTGGATCAAAAAGGTGCTTACTAAGTTTATCTCTCATGCAGTTACCTTGGTATGGCGTAAATTATATTATTGATAAGAGTATAATTTATGTATAAAAAAATGCCAATTTAGAGTGCCGTCGCTGGTTATCCAAATAACTTTCGTCTAACTACTTTTCTATAACCACTGGGTGTTTGGCTTAATACTTTTTTAAACACGCGTGTTAAATGCCCTTGGTCGTTATATCCCACTTCTAAAGCCACTTCTTGAATTGATAAATTTGATGATGCTAATAACTCCTTCGCACCTTCTACGCGTAATTGTTGCCAATACTCAATAGGGCTTTGATTAGTGGCGGCTCTAAAACGGCGGGTAAAAGTACGGTAGCTCAAGCTAAATTGGGCAGCGACTTCTTGCAAGTTTAGCTCGGTGGCTAAATTTGTTTTTAGCCAAAACTGAATTTGCGCAATTAGCTCGTCGGGGTGACGGTCAACTGCACCTTCTAAGTAGCGTTGATCTTCGTAGGGTTTACGTATTTCGTGCGAAAAGTTTCGCTCTACATGTTGAGCGGCGGCTTTTCCATAGTACTGACTAATAATATGTACGATCACATCTGCAAGGGCATTAAGGCTTGCTACGGTGTACATGCGTTCTGACTGGGTTATAAAAAAGTCGGGTTTTAAACGCACTAACGGGTAGTCGTGGCTAAATTGATTGGCGTAGTGCCAATGGGTTGTAGCAGGGTGCCCATCAAGTAAGCCAGCCTCAGCTACTAAGCAGTTGCCAGTGCCTACACCAATTATATGGCTGCCTGCGCTAAAGCTCTCGCTTAGCCAATCAACTACGCCTTGATTTGTACGTACCACAGGACGTGGGTTTCGCCAAATTCCGGGCACTATAATTAAATCGCTGTAGGGCGCATTAGTTGTTATGCAATCAGGAATTATCGCAAGGCCTGCGCGAGTAGCTATAGATTCTGCACTTTTAGCCACTAAATTTATAGCAAGCGGTCTAAAATTTTGCTTATCAAGATGGCCTTTAGCAAAGGCCTCGCCGGCTCTTAGCATTTCTATAGGCAGCGTTAAACTAGTCACTAATAAATGCGGATATACCGCTATAGCAATGTTTAGTGGTGGATTAGTGTGTTTATCAGTCATATAAATGCTCCGACCAGTACATTTTGGCCTTTTGTGCTGAATATTTGGCTATTAAAGCACAATGTACAGTGCATAATCCATTTAAACTGCCTCTTCTTCTAATAACACGCTTTTTAAAGGTAAATTATGACTGCATTACCCGTTATAGTAGGCATGGGTGGCATTAACGCCGCTGGCCGTACTTCTTTTCATCAAGGTTATCGCCGTATCGTGTTAGATAGTTTAAATGCTCAAGATCGCAGTGAAACATTTTTAGGCCTCGCCACACTGATGAATCTAGTAAGTGTTGTAAACGGCCAATTACAAGATACACAAGGTAATAATGTTGAGCAAAGCGACATAGAAGCACGCTTTGGTGAGCAAATTATTGCTGGTACTCTTATTCGTAAAATTGAAAAAGAACACTTTGATGCCGATGCCACACCGTGGCAGCAAAAAATGACGCTAAACGCATCAAGCGATAACGCAATTGTGTTTGAAACGCGCGCTCGCGACTTACCTACACCTGTTCCAGCTAGCTGGCAAGTTGAAGAACTTGAAGGCAAAAAAGTAAAAGTAACTATTGCAGCCGACTTAAATGTTAAGCATGACTCAACACGTGATAACCCGATTAAATCTGCAGGGCAATTTCCGACTGGGTTTGATCCGTCTGTTATGTATAACAGCCGCTATCAGCCTCGTGGTTTGCAAGCTACTATTTTTGCAGCTACCGATGCTATTAAATCAACAGGGCTTGATTGGCAGCATATTATGAATAGCGTAGAGCCAGATAAAATTGGTACCTATTCAGCGTCGGTAATTGGCCAAATGGACGACAAAGGCCTAGGCGGTTTAGTAAAGGCGCGCCAACAAGGCGACCGTGTTAGTACTAAGCAGTTAGCACTGGGTTTAAATACAATGTCGACCGACTTTATTAACGCCTATGTTACGGGCAATGTAGGGACTACGTTTTCGACCTCGGGCGCCTGTGCTACGTTTTTATACAACTTACGTGCAGCGGTTAACGACATACAGGCAGGGCGTACACGCGTTGCGGTTGTCGCAAGTGTTGAGTGTGCTATTACACCAGAGGTGATTGAAGGCTTTGGTAACATGAGCGCACTTGCAAATGTTGAAGGTTTGCGCCGTTTAGATAACTTATCAAGTGATGAAGAACCAGATTATCGCAAAAGTAGCCGCCCATTTGGTGACAACTGCGGCTTTACATTAGGTGAAGGCGCACAAGTTGCTATTTTAATGGACGATGCCTTAGCCCTTGAACTAGGCGCTGACATAATGGGCTGCGTACCAGATGTATTTGTAAATGCAGATGGCATAAAAAAATCAATCACGTCACCTGGTCCTGGTAACTATATTACCATGGCTAAATCGGCTGCTTTAGCAACAAGCCTTTTAGGTAAAGAAGCCTTGCAAGAACGTAGCTTTATTTTAGCGCATGGCTCAAGTACACCGTTAAACCGCGTAACAGAGTCGCTGATATATCACAAAGTGGCACAAACGTTCGCTATTGATAATTGGAAAGTGACAGCGCCAAAAGCCTATGTTGGTCATACTATAGCTCCTGCAAGTGGCGACCAATTAGCGATAGCTTTAGGTGTATTTAGCCATAATATTATGCCGGGTATTACCACAATTGATAAAGTGGCTGATGATGTTTACACCGATCATCTTGATATTCGTAATAGCCATTACGAATGCGCCGATATGGATATTGCTTTTATAAATTCAAAAGGCTTTGGCGGTAACAATGCAACAGCTACCGTACTTTCACCAAAAGTTACAATGCAAATGCTCGCTAAGCGCCATGGCGATGAAGTTATGACTAGTTACGCGCAGAAAAACGTGGCAATTAAAGCCGCGCAACAAACGTATCAAGCTCAAGCTGATTTAGGCCAATATGAGCTTATTTACCGCTTTGGCGACGGACTTATTGACGACAACGACATTGTAATAGACGAGCAAAGTATTCAGTTACCTGGCTTTGAAAAAGCAATTACGTTTAGCACAACAAATTCCTATCAAGATATGTTTTAAGCACACATACTTGTTAGCAAGGCGCTTTTAAGCGCCTTTTTTAATGCCTCAAATATATTTATCTATTAAGTTTTTTCTAAGTGAAGCTCATTAAATGAACTGATTTTTTGTATTTACACTTGCTTTTATGTTGATCGTTTGTTTCTATTATATAAACACTATCTAGGATGGATAAAACTGATGAAAAAACTCATATTAGCGCTTTCTTTAACTTGTACTTTTACTCAACTCTCTGTTTTTGCAGACGACTTTATTCCTGCAGAAGTGATTAATAAAAACTACGATCAGCTCACTAATACTTCTTCGCGCGCTTCGAGGTTAGAGGGGATTAATTTGAGCAGTTACGTGGTTGATAAAAGCGGGCAGGTTAGTGATATAGAAATTGTAGCTACGGTTGGGCAAAAAAAGTACCAAAGAGAAGTAATGGATTACGTGTCTAAGCTCAACTACAAAAGTGCAAAATTAAATGGTGAGACTATCCCTGTAGCAAAAACCATTACTGTAAGTTCGCAAAATTTACATATTAATTTTTCAAACGATAAAGCGTCTCGCGGCTTTTTTAATGATTATGAGCAAGCTAGTAAATTAATCGACGAAAAGAAATACGATGAAGCTAAAAGCCGTATCGATGAATTAGAAAATGAACATACAAAAAATACGGTTGAGATTGTTTTGCTTGCATGGCTTAAAAGCCAGCATAGTTATTTTGTCCAAGACTGGAAGAGCTTTGATCAGCATATCTACGAAGCGTTTTTATTTAGAGATAATCTACCAGATCAAATTCAAAAACGTGTGATTAAAAACGCTTTACAGTGGTTTATATCAAAACAAGATTATGTACGTGCTTATGATGCAATAGATGCACTAGGCAATATTGAATCCATAACCTTTACAGAGCAAAACAAGGAACAGTTGTTAACTCAAGTGAACGATATTTATAAAAACTCGGGAGATATTAAACAACAATTTAGTTTAGCTTCAGAACAAGCTGTAATGCCTATGATGTCGAAGTCTGAAGTTAAATTAGAATCAGAATTACCACTGAGCAAAGTGCAACTTAGATGCGAAAACAAAGTCGTTGACTATGACACTAATACAATTGATAAAATTGTTATTTCGAAAAATGATTTGCGTTGTGGATTATTAATAAAAAGCGCTCAAGCACAAACAATTACACTTAAGCAAAGCGGTGAAAGCTTTTTATAAAAATTGTAACTCCCCACATATAAATTATGGGGAGTTATTGCATTAATAAGTTTTGGCTATTCAAATAATGCATTGGAATTTTGCTGCAATACTTATTAAAAAAACTGTTACTTAAACTTTTTTACATACCTAAGCGTTATAAAATTAATAATGGCAAGTAAAATGGCTATTTCGTAACGGCTGTAGGCTACAGCTATACCAATTAAGCCCATATTCCAAATACTGGCTGCGGTTGCTGTGCCGGAGGTTGATTTGTTATTTTTCAAAATTGCGCCACCGCCAATAAAACCAATACCAGTAATGATGCCTTGCAACATTTTTGATTGAGCTTCTGCGCCATCTAAAACCGACATAGCAATTAATGCATACCCACACGATGCAACAGCAACAAGAGGAAAGGTACGAAGGCCTGCGCCATCATTACTACGCTCTCTGTCGTAAGCCATGGGTAGTGCAAGTAGGTATGCAATACCTAAGTGTATTAAGTTATCGATGATTTCATTCCACTGTAAATCAATTTCCATTATTGAACCTGTGCTGGTTAACTTTGTTAATAATAAGCAAACAGTAAGCCATGGCATAAATGACTATTAATCAATGAGTTATTGTTAATTCCTGTATTTAACAAGAATTATTGAGGAAACTTTTACATGTTTTTATTACTATTTTACGCAATAGTTAATTTGATCTGAGTTTTAAAGCCCCGTATTCTTTTATCCAGACTAAAAGACACCTATGTGAATCTCTTGCCTTTAAATAAAACATTAAGCACACCCACTAAGCTTGAAAAAACAGCCTTACTATTTTGCGTTGGGTTATCTGTTATTGCTTTTTTATTTCCTGAATTACTCACAGAGCACTTACAACCCGCTATTAATAAAATTTTAGGTTATTTAGGGTCGCCATTTTTTATATTGGTAAACTTGTTACTTTTTTCCGTGATAGCTATCGCTATAAGCCCATTAGGGCAACGAAAAATAGGAGGAGCGCAAGCACTTGTTGAGTTTAGTACCTTTGGTTGGCTTTCTATGTTGTTTGCAGCAGGAATGGGCTCAGGACTTATATTTTGGGGAGTAGCAGAGCCTGCACTACACACGGTTAATTCGCCTTTAAAGCAAAGCTTGTATCCTAACAATCAAACAAGTGGTTTGGCACTTACACTAGTTAATTGGGGCGCGCATGCATGGGCACTCTATGCAGTATTTGGCTTGGTATTAGGTGGGCTTACTCGCAATAGTGGTAAAGCGGGCGATATTAGTGCTCCTGTGATCAGTGCAACCAAAGGCGTTATTAATCGGGCTTGGCAGTTACAGCTGAGCTTTAGCATTAAATTAATTGCCATACTTGCAATATTTTTTGGTGTCGTGGGCACAATTGCTAATTCAACTTTATTACTGCGTAAAGGGCTCGAGCTTGAGCTAGGGGTTGAATCGGCTTTATTTTCGGGGTTTATTATAATTTTTTTAATTGCGCTGCTTTATACCATTTCTGCAAAGTTGGGGCTTAAAAAAGGAATTCAAACTCTTAGTAAGTTTAATGTGTTTTTAGCATTTGCACTTATAGCATGGCTATTAATTTTTGTGCCTATAAAGCCAATTATAGACATAGCTGTAGGAGGAACATGGGATTACATTCAGCTCATAACCACAGGTACATGGCAGTTTGAAAGCGTACTTAATGACCCCGCATGGGCAACAGGTTGGACATACAATTACTATTTTTGGTGGTTAGCTTGGGGCCCGTTTGTTGGTGTGTTTTTGGCAAAAATTAGCCAAGGACGGCCGGTTTGGCAATACATTTTAGGTGTCGTATTTGTACCAACCTTTGTGACTATTATATGGTTTAGTGTGTTTTCGGGCTCTGCAATTGCGTGGGATCAAACTCACAATGCAGGCATTTTAGAGGCTATTAAAGCCGATTATACGCAAGGGCTGTTTGTATTTTTCGAGCAATTAGGCTGGCAAGGCGGTCTATTAATTTGGTCAAGTTTATTGCTTCTACTCATTTTTGTAGCCACATCAGCAGACTCTGCTGTTTTGGTTATTCGCCAATTAAGTGGTGCAAGTGAAGCTCAAACATGGAGCTTGTATGCTTGGTCGTTTGCATTAGGTTTATGCGCTTTTGTTTTGCTAGTACAAAATAATGAACCGTTAAACAGAAGTGTTGCGATTATTGGAGCGCTTCCTTTTTTAATTATATTTATATTGCAATTAATTGGTTTTATTAAAGAGTTCATACGTGAATTTAAGCACTAAGGCTTACATTTTTTTACAATGCTATTTTTAAAATTGTATATAATTTAGGTAATTATATTGGTGGGGTTAATAATGCGTACTTTATTGATTATTCTATTTTCAAATGTATTAATTGGTTGCGCTGCTGCGGGTATAGTTTTAGATGGGGCAGCGCGCTCTCAACCTGGCCCAGTAAATGCGGGGCCTGTTGTAAAAGATAAAGAGGGCTTTAGCTTTACTAAACTCGGTGTTGAAGCCGATATGGCTATAGTTGAATTTATTAAAGGTAAGGGCAATAACAATACGGTACAAGTATGCAGGCAAGTGAGTAAAGTATTGAAAGAGTGTGTAGAGTTAGAAAAGCCATCCCTACACACTAATGAGCCTATGCAGTTAAAAACTGATGATGAAATAATAAGTGTTGGTCAATAAAGCTGCTTATAAAAAAGTAGCTATGATCGTAGCCCGCTTGCATTTCAAGTGTAAGCGGGTAGCCTTTTTTATCTGCAATAGCGACTAGGTTTTCAGGCTTAAGTTGCTCTTGTAAAAAACCATCGGCATCACCTTGACTCACTAACATGGGTAAGTAATTAGCTTGCTCTGCGTTTTTCATCAGCTCGCAGCTGTCGTATTGCTTCCAAAGCGCTTTATCATTTCCTAAATAACCAGTAAATGCTTTTACACCCCAAGGGCATTCAATCGGATTTACAATAGGGCTAAAAGCCGAGGCACTTACAAACGCAGTCGGGTTTTTAAGTGCGACCATTAATGCACCGTGCCCGCCCATAGAGTGACCGCTAATTGCTTTTGTACTTGTTACCGGAAAATGTTGTTCTATCAATGCTGGTAATTCACTAACAACATAATCGTACATATTAAAATGGGTGTTGTAAGGAGCTTGCGTGGCATTTACGTAAAAGCCTGCGCCTTGTGCAAAGTCGTAACTGTCTTCATTGGGTACGTTTTCGCCACGCGGGCTAGTGTCAGGCGCTACAATAGCAATACCCAGCTCTGCTGCTTTTTTAAATGCACCGGCTTTTTGCATAAAATTTTCGTCGGTACAGGTTAAACCCGATAACCAATAAAGTACCGGTACTTTATTTGCTTCACTTGCGCCTGGTGGTAAAAATACGGCAAAGCGCATAGTGCAATGTGTACTTTGCGAGCTGTGAGTATATTGCTTATGCCAACCGCCAGACACTTTTACACTTGAGATATTTTCTAACATACTTAATCCTTAAAAGCCGCAAACTTAAAAGTATTACGGCTTATTCTTAAACGTGCTTAGCAGTTATTAGTAATGAATTACTGTACGAATACTTTTACCTTCGTGCATTAAATCAAACGCTTCATTAATATCTTCAAGGCCCATTGTATGAGTAATAAAGTCGCTAAGAGCAAATTCACCTGCCATGTAACGCTCAACAATTTCAGGAAGTTGTGAACGGCCTTTAACACCACCAAATGCACTACCACGCCATACACGCCCAGTTACCAGTTGAAACGGACGGGTTGATATTTCTTGGCCTGCACCCGCCACACCAATAATTACTGACTCACCCCAACCTTTGTGGCAACACTCAAGCGCTGAGCGCATTACGTCAACATTACCGATACATTCAAACGAGTAATCAACGCCGCCGTCTGTCATTTCAACAATAACTTCTTGAATTGGCTTGTCGAAATCTTTTGGGTTAATTAAATCAGTTGCACCTAGTTTTGTAGCTAAATCGAATTTAGTGGTGTTTATATCAACACCAATAATACGACCCGCACCAGCCATTTTTGCGCCAATAATCGCAGACAAACCAATACCGCCTAAACCGAATATAGCAACAGTGTCGCCAGGTTTTACTTTAGCCGTGTTTGTAACTGCGCCCATGCCTGTTGTTACACCACAGCCTAGTAAGCAAATCTCTTCTAGTGATGCTTCTTTGTTTACCTTAGCGAGTGAAATTTCTGGCAATACAGTGTACTCAGAGAATGTTGATGTACCCATGTAGTGATAAATTGGTTGGCCGTCTTTAAAAAAGCGTGTAGTGCCGTCTGGCATTAGGCCTTTACCTTGTGTTTCGCGCACGGCTGAACACAGGTTAGTTTTACCTGAAGTGCACATTTTACATACGCCACATTCTGCAGTGTATAAAGGAATAACATGATCCCCAACTTCAACACTCGTTACGCCTTCGCCAACAGCATAGACAACACCAGCGCCTTCGTGACCTAAAATAGCAGGAAATATGCCTTCAGGATCTTGGCCTGATAATGTAAATGCATCGGTATGACACACACCTGTAGCGGTAATTTTTACCATTACTTCGCCTTTTTTAGGCATCATCACATCAACTTCTTCAACACTAAGTGGTTGATTAGGACCCCAAGCAATGGCAGCTTTTGATTTAATAAATTCAGACATGTGT
Organism: Pseudoalteromonas sp. NZS71; assembly: GCF_015864715.1. Lineage (NCBI taxonomy): Bacteria > Pseudomonadati > Pseudomonadota > Gammaproteobacteria > Alteromonadales > Pseudoalteromonadaceae > Pseudoalteromonas > Pseudoalteromonas sp. NZS71. The sequence continues at coordinate 68,744 of NZ_JADYWS010000006.1, forward strand.
TTTATTTCCTTTAACTGGCTATTAAAAAATAATTGTAGACCCAATTTGCTTGGGTAATGGGGTTATTGTATTTGTTTCTCAAATAATGATAATCTCAATTTTATTAAAACACTTTTACAGTATGGTAATAATGTCGCGTTGGAATGGAATAGATGAGTTTATAGCTGTAGGGGAGGAGGGCAGCTTTACTGCGGCTGCAAAAACGCTTGGGCTTTCGGTTGCGCATATTAGCCGCCATGTTACGGCGCTTGAGCAACGTTTAAATACCCAGCTTTTAACCCGTACTACTCGTAAAGTGGTTTTAACTAAAGAAGGCGAAGTGTATTTACATCAAATAAAGCACTTACAACATGCTATGGATGAGGCAACTCAAGGTCTTGCCACGCACCAAACTACACCAAAGGGTAAAATTAAGCTCACAGCCCCTGTTATGTATGGGGAAACGTTCATTATGCCTATAGTGCATAATTTTATGAAGGATCATCCCGAGGTCGAAGTTGTTGCCACACTAAGTAACGAGCAAGAAAACTTATTAGAAGGAGGATTTGATTTAGCAATAAGGCTTGGGCATTTAAAAGATTCGAGCTTAAAAGCGCGTAGGTTAAGTGCGCGGCGTTTTATTATGTGCGCGGCACCACAGTATTTAACGCGATTTGGTGAGCCGCATACTTTAGGCGAGCTAAACAGCCATGAATGTTTAATTGGGAATAGTAGCTACTGGCGCGTAAACGAAAATGGGCGCGATAAACACATTAAAATAGCGGGGCGGCTACAGTGTAATAGTGGTTGGGCGCTGGTGGATGGCGCAAAAAAGGGGCTCGGTATTGTACAGCTCCCAGACTACTACATTGAAAACGAAATTAACTCCGGGCAATTGGTGCCTATTTTAACACCCTATCAACCACAGCAAGAAGGGGTATGGGGCGTATATCCACCAAGGCAGTTTGTGGCTACTAATGTACGGGTATTGCTCGATTATTTAGTTAAAGGGCTGAAAACTTAACCGCGAATTAATGGTTAAACACGTATTGCTGTAAATATAGCCAAGTATCAGATTTTTAAATTATTTCTTACATTTTACGCCATACCCAAAGGCACTTTTTTCGTGCTACTATTGCTCAATACTTTTACGATAAGTGTTAAAAATAATATGTTTCAACCGGTTAGCTTATTTATAGGGCTTAGATATAGTCGCTCCTCTAAAGGAAATGCGTTTATATCGTTTATTTCGTTTTTTTCTATTGCCGGTATCGCTATTGGTTTAATGGCATTATTTACGGTAAGCAGCGTAATGAACGGGTTTGAAAATAGCCTAAAAACCAATATGCTTGGACTTATTCCGCATGTTGAAGTTAGCGCAGGTAAACACACTGCCACCCAAATGAACACCCTAAAAACCGACCTCGAACAATCTCCTTATGTTGATCATGTAAGCTTATATCGCCACGGCGAAGCTATTTTGCAAACAAATAAAGACTTGCACGGCGTTTTACTACAAGGCCTTTATAACGATAGTGGTTCTTTGTATAAAATTACCGATAAAATAGTGCAAGGCGATTGGAAAACTGTATTAAACAAAAATTACAACATTGCTATAAGCCGTTATTTGAGTCGTAAATTAGGCGTTAGCGTGGGTGATAAGCTTCGCGTTATTATGCCCAATGCTTCAACATATACACCTCTTGGGCGAGTACCCAGCCAGCGTTTATTTAAAGTTGCCGCAATATACGAAACCGGATCAGAGATAGATATGGCACTTGCGTTTACGAGTGGCGCTTCACTACAACGGGTATTAAAGCTGGATAAAAACACCGCCCCAAATTTAAGTGTTTCATTGCACGAACCTTTCGAACTAGATGAATTTATTGAAGCAAGCCAACGTATTTTAAAAGATCACAATTACAGTGATTGGCGCAGTACCCAAGGTACTCTATTTGCAGCCGTGGCTATGGAAAAGCGCATTATGTCTATGTTGCTTGCCCTCATTGTATTGGTGGCTGTATTTAATATTGTATCGGCATTAACCATGATGGTAAGCGAAAAACAAGGTGAAGTGGCCATACTACAAACGTTAGGTTTAACACCTTCGCAAGTGCAAAAAGTGTTTATGGTGCAAGGCCTATATAACGGCGTAATTGGTACCGCAATAGGCGCATTTTTAGGTGTAATATTTAGTTTATATATAAATGAGCTACTTGCATTAGTGGGCTTAAACTTATTGGCGGGTATAGAGCTTCCGGTAAAATTTGATATTTTGAGTTTAGTAATAATAGCGTTTGCCAGTATTGCTATGAGCTTTTTAGCTACCATATATCCTGCGCGTAAAGCCGCAAAAGTAAAACCAGCAGAGGTATTACGTTATGAATGATTTAGTAATTAGTTGTGAAAATTTAAGTAAAGTTTATCAAGATGGCAGCAACCAAGTTGAAGTATTAAAAGGTGTTGATTTAGCGCTTCAGCAAGGTGAAATGCTCGCTATTGTGGGGAGTTCTGGCTCTGGTAAAAGTACGCTTTTACACATACTTGGCACATTAGATACCGCAAGCTCAGGTAGCGCTAAAATTAAAAACCAAGAAGTTGCAAAACTTTCGCGAACAGAGCAAGCCGCATTTAGAAACCAAAATTTGGGCTTCATCTATCAATTTCATCACTTATTAATGGAGTTTAGCGCAGTTGAAAACGTGGCTATGCCATTATTAATTAAAGGCTTGAGTGCAAAAGAAGCCAAAGCTCAAGCGCTCGATATGCTCGAAAAAGTAGGCCTTGCACATCGCAGCTCGCATAAACCGTCTGCGCTTTCTGGTGGAGAGCGCCAACGCGTGGCTATTGCCCGCGCACTGGTTACTAAACCTGCGCTTGTGCTTGCTGATGAACCAACCGGTAATTTAGATAAACAAAATGCGATTAAAATTTACGATTTAATTAATGAGCTTAACCAAAGCTTAAACACGAGTTTTGTGGTAGTTACACACGATTTAGAACTTGCCGATAAGCTGGGCCAAATAGCTTATTTAGACGATGGAAAACTAGCTATTAAAGAGTCGCAGCATGTTGCTTAGTGCATTTTTAAGTAAACGTTTTAGAGCCTATTCAGGCCACAAAGATGAAAAAAACGGCTTTGTTAGTTTTATCGCTAAAGCGTCGACTATTGGTATTTTATTAGGTGTCGCGGTTTTAATTGTGGCGCTGTCGGTAATTAATGGTTTTGAGCAGCAACTAGTACATAGATTGCTAAGTGTTGTGCCGCAGGTTGAATATGTAGCACCAAGTAGACCCATCGCGAATTGGTCGCAAAAAGTTGAGGATTTACAAACACAACCGCATGTAACAGGGGCTGCGCCATTTATTGCAGTGAATGGGATGGCGCAATATAAAAGCCAGCTAAAAGCGATAGAAATTCGAGGTGTTGAGCCATCGCTCGAGAGTAATGTATCGGCGGTAAACCAGTTTACCAGTGGTAAATTAGTGAGTCAGTTAGGCCTTGACGATGTAATTTTAGGTAAGCAAATAGTAAAACAGTTAGATGCAAAAGTAGGCGACAACATTACGTTACTTATTCCGCAAATAGGCCAAAAAGGTCAATCATTATTAGCGCCTAAACGCGTAACACTTAACCTTGCAGGTGTTATAGAAATGGGCGGCCCCATTGATAGTACAGCTGCGTTTATACATCTTAATAAAGCGCAGCAAACATTGGGTTACGATGAAACTCAAGTAACAGGGCTGCGGTTAAGTGTTGATGATGTGTTTTCGGCGCACCAAATAGCGCTAAAAGTGGGCCAAACTATTGACGACTACGTGTATGTTTCCAGTTGGTTTAGAACCCAAGGCAGCCTTTATCAAGATATTCAAATGGTACGTACCATTGTTTATATTGTGGTGTTTTTAATTATAGCGGTAGCCAGTTTTAATATTGTGTCCTCTTTAGTGATGGAAGTACGCGAAAAACAAGGCAATATCGCAATTTTAAAAACCATGGGCGCGAAAGACAGTACTATTTTAGCCACCTTTGTAATGCAAGGCTTAATGCAAGCATTTGTAGGCGTGGCACTAGGAACACTAATTGGTGTGGTATTAGCGCTTAATATAAGTGAACTTTTTACGTGGATAAGCCAATTATTTGGAGCTAATCCACTTGAGGGCGTTTATTTTATAGAGTTTTTACCAAGTAAATTAGTACTTGAAGACATTGGTATTACAGTGATTGTTACGTTTGTGCTTGCGATACTTGCCACTATTTATCCTGCATGGCAAGCAACGCGCGTAGATCCTGCCAAGGTGCTTGGTAACTAGGTATAAGAAGCTCAGATAAAAATTAATAGGGTGGTATTAGTAAACCTGTTAAACTAGGTGCTTATTTAAAATTAAGCAATAACTGCTTGGTTGCTATACCTCACTTTGGGATTTACTTTGACTAATAACGATATTTTACGCCGCATTCGCTACACTTTTAACTTAACTGATACTGCTATGGTCAATGTTTTTGCATCAGCAGAGCATACGGTCACCAAAGAGCAAGTAATTGCATGGTTAACTAAAGAAGGTGAAGAGGCTTTTACCCCAATAAGTGATACTGAGTTTGCTAGCTTTTTAAATGGGTTTATTAATACCCAACGTGGCAAACGCGAAGGTGAGCAACCAGAGCCAGAGAAAAAGCTAAACAACAATATTATCTTTATGAAGCTACGTATTGCTTTAAATATGAAAGCAGAAGATGTTATAGAAACACTTGCACTTGTTGATTTTGATTTAAGTAAACATGAGTTAAGCGCATTTTCTCGAAAAGTAGATAACAAACATTACCGTGTTTGTAACGATCAAATATTACGTTTGTTTTTAACTGGCGTACAAAAGCAGCACCGTCCAGAAGAGTCTGCTGAGTAACTGGTTTTAGCTAATTAGTTTTTAGTTAGTGGGTTTTTTGCGAGCGCAATGCAGTATAAAACCCATTAATTGTTATATTTTTAAACAAACCCACACCTAACCTAATACTTCTAAAATTCCCTTTTGAAAATATAAAAACTCACTTGGCACTGTTTTAATTTTAAATCTGTGAATTTAAATTCATCTTTAATAAATAAAAATTAAGCTTCCAATCAAAAATAATTCACGTAGCTCGCGTTAAATATCTCAATTTTTCATGCTAAGGTAATAGTTAATTATATTAAATTAAGACCTTAAAGCATGAATCATAAACTTGATCACGTTTACTTTAACATCTGATAAATACTTTTATTATTAACACGGAAGAATAATTATGAATTATATCCATAGCACAATCGCACAATTAAAAAATAGTAGTCCTGCACAATGCGAGTTTTATCAAGCTGTTGAAGAAGTACTTGAATCACTCGAACCTATCTTAGAAAACTCAGAAAAATACAAAAAAAATGCCATTATACAACGCTTAGTTGAGCCCGAACGCCAAATTATGTTTAGAGTTCCCTGGGTTGATGACGAAGGCAATATTCAGGTAAATAAAGGCTACAGAATTGAGTTTAACTCTGCACTTGGCCCCTATAAAGGTGGCTTACGTTTTCACCCAAGTGTGAATGCCAGCATAATTAAATTTTTAGGGTTTGAGCAAATATTTAAAAATGCTTTAACAGGTTTACCGATCGGTGGTGGTAAAGGCGGGGCAAACTTTGATCCAAAAGGGCGCTCAGATGCTGAAATAATGCGTTTTTGCCAATCATTTATGAGCGAGCTCTATCGCCATATTGGCCCTACAACCGACGTACCCGCTGGAGATATTGGAGTAGGGGCAAGAGAAATAGGTTACTTGTTTGGTCAATATAAGCGTTTGACTGGGCGCTATGAAGGTGTTTTAACAGGTAAAAGCTTATTGTGGGGTGGATCGCTTGTACGAAAAGAAGCCACGGGATACGGCGCTGTTTATTTTGCTGACTATATGCTGCAAGCGCGTGGCGATAGCCTACAAGGTAAGCGCTGCTTGGTCTCGGGCGCAGGTAATGTGGCTATTTATGCCATGGAAAAGCTTTATCAAATGGGGGCAACACCAGTAAGTTGCAGCGACTCTCGTGGCACTGTGTATCATGAGTCGGGTATAGATTTAAATCTTATTAAATGTTTAAAAGAGCAATCGCGTGATTGCTTGAGTGTATATAAACAAACTCACCCCGATGCTATTTATATTTCTGTAAATGACTACCCTAAAGATGGGCACGCTGTTTGGCGCTTTAATGCCGACGCTGCTTTTCCGTGCGCCACACAAAATGAATTAACACAGGCAGACGCTAACGCATTATTATCCGGCGGTTGTTTATTAGTAAGTGAAGGCGCAAACATGCCTTCAACAAAAGAGGCTATTGATTGCTTTATTGCTGCAAAAATTGCGTATGGGCCAGGTAAGGCCGCCAATGCTGGCGGCGTTGCAACAAGCCAATTAGAAATGGCGCAAAATGCGAGTATGCAAAGTTGGACCTTTGAAGAAGTTGACGAAAAGCTAAAACAAATTATGAAAAATATATTTGTTACCGCTAACGACACCGCTATAGAATTTGGTGAGCCTGGAAACCTTTTATTAGGCGCTAACATTGCAGGCTTTAGGCGCGTTGCAGATGCAATGATTGAGCAGGGTGTCGTTTAATATTAAAGCTGAACAATAAGGCTTTAATATAATGTGATTTTAAAACTAGCCATAAAATTGAGTATATTATGGTTAGTTTTAAATATTAACGCCATTAGTGAACTATAACCCTATAAAGCTGGACTATAACAGCGTAGGATCAAGTTACTTTCGAATGAAAATTAGGTTTGCACTTTAGGTGCATTAAGACAAAAAATTATGCAACTAACTGCAAAACCATCACTTCCTAATGCGTTACTTATTTCTATTAGTACACCACAATTTAAAGGTGACGAAGCAACAGAGTCGCTTGCAGAGCTTGCTCGTTTGGTGACCACGTTAGGATTTAAAGTAGTAGGTACGCAATCGCAAAAGCAAAGCTCAACTCAAAAAGTTAATGTACTGGGCTCAGGTAAATTAGCTGAAATAGCTCACCTTACAGGTAATAAAGGGATGGTTGAAGACGAGCAAGAAGATGATTTACTTGATGAAGACCCTTTAACCGAAATATCGTCAGAAATTCCATCAGACGAACTTGATTTTGCATGCGCCGATGTAGTGGTATTTGACTGTGATTTAACGCCTTCTCAACTACGTAATGTTGAGAACCAGCTGGGTGTGGAAGTATTTGATCGCACCGGTATTATCATTGAAATATTTAGCCGTCATGCGCGTACTAAAACTGCAAAACTACAAGTTGAAATTGCTCGCCTTAATTATGTAGCGCCACGGCTTCGTGAAACATCAACAGGTGATAAAGAACGCCAAATGGGTAAAGGAGCGGGTGAAACCACACTTGAGCTAAATCGCCGTAAGGTGCGCGATCAATTAGCAGAATTAAAGCGTGAGCTTGTTAGTGTTCAAGATGTAATGATGGACAGACGTACGCAGCGCTCTGAGCTATTTTCAGTGGCTTTAATTGGTTACACCAATGCGGGCAAGTCATCAATGATGCGCGCAATTACAGGTAGTGATGTAGAAGGCGAAAATAAACTCTTTGCAACGCTAGATACGACTGTTCGCGCACTGTACCCGATTACGCAGCCACGTATATTGGTTTCAGATACGGTTGGTTTTATTAAAAAATTACCTCATGATTTGGTGGCTTCATTTCATTCAACGCTCGCTGAGGCACATGATGCGTCGTTATTGCTGTATGTTGTAGATGCTTCAGATCCTTCTTTTCGCTCACAACTTGAAGTAGTACATAAAGTACTGGCAGAAGTTGGGGTGGAAGGCAGCAAAAAATTATTAGTACTGAATAAGTCAGACCAATTAAGTACTGAGCAGCAGCAGTCGCTAATGGATGAATTTCCTGATGCGATGATGACCTCTACGCGTAATCCAGATGATATTAGTAAATTGCACAAATACATTATTGGCATTGCTCAAGAGGACATGATTGAAGAAGAGATTGTTATACCGTACACAGCCAAAGGTATCGTGGGCGAAATTCGATCTAGTATGAGTGTTGTTAAAGAAGAATATGAATACAGCCATATTAAATTAACAGTGCGCTCGAGTGCGATTGATTTAGAACGTTTAAAAAAGAGAATGTTAGATTTATAATAAATTTAGTATACAAAAAGCACAGCCGATTGGCTGTGCTTTTTAATCGTTACTTGAGGTAGATTTATTATTCAGAGTTCAGATTTTTTGTAGAGAAAAATTAGGAGAAGGCTTTGTCGCTTAGCTCTTCTTGCATTTGCTCGCGCATTTTAAATTTTTGCAGTTTACCTGTTACTGTCATTGGATAGTTTTCTACAAAACGGATATGTCGTGGCATTTTAAAGTAGGCTAGTTTGTCTTTTAAAAACTCACGAATTGCTTGCTCATCAAGTACAGCATCTTCTTTTGGTTGGATCCAAGCGCACACTTCCTCGCCATACCTTTCATCTGTTATACCAAATATGGCAGCATCTTGAATGCCCGGGTAGGTGTAAAGCACTTCTTCTATTTCTCGAGGGTAAATGTTTTCGCCGCCGCGAATAATCATATCTTTAATACGGCCAACAATAGTGACAAACCCTTCTGTATCCATGACACCTAAATCGCCAGAGTGTAGCCAACCACTTTCATCTATTGTGGCTTTTGTTTTAGCATCGTCATTCCAATAGCAGCGCATTATGCCTGCACCTTTACTACACACTTCGCCAGGTTGACCAATTTGTTGAATGTTACCCAACTCGTCAATAATTTTAACCTCGGTATGGGCAAGTGCGCGGCCAACCGTCGTTACTTGCCGCTCTATTGAAGAGTCTGTTTCGGTAATGTTGTTTATGGGGCTGCACTCAGTTTGCCCGTAAGCAATCAGTACTTGATGCATGTTCATTTGTGTTTGTACTTTGCGCATTACTTGCTCTGGGCATGTAGAGCCTGCCATTACACCCGTGCGTAAAGTACTTAATTCATAATCGTTAAAATTACTTAGCTCAAGCTCACTAATAAACATAGTAGGTACACCGTGCAGCGCTGTACATCCTTCTTGTTGAACTACATCTAGTGTGGTTTTTGCATCAAACGAATCGCCTGGATAAATGGCTGCTGCACCTTTACTAACACACAATAAGCTACCCAATACCATTGCAAAGCAATGATATAACGGGATAGGGATGCATAACTTGTCATCGCTCGTAAAGTGCATAGATTCGGCGACGAATAGCGCATTATTTAAAATATTTTTATGAGTGAGCGTTGCGCCTTTTGGGTTGCCTGTTGTGCCTGATGTAAATTGTATATTGATGTCTTGCTCAGCATTTAAGTTTGCACCTATTGCTTTTAATTCAAGCTCATGTGCCGATGTTGGCAAGTTAATAACATCGTTAAAAGAGTACATACCAGGAGATGCTTCATCGCCAATGCGGATTATATTTTTAAGAGTGGGCAGTGCTTTTAAATTAAGTGTGTCTTTATCGCAAGTTGCAAGTTCTGGAGCCAAACCATTGAGCATTTCTAAATAATCACTGCCTTTAAAGTTTGATGCTGTGATTAGAGTAGAGCATTCAACACTATTTAAAGCGTATTGTAATTCGTTAGGGCGATATGCAGGGTTAATACACACCATTATTGCGCCAATTTTGGCTGTTGCAAATTGGGTTAAGCACCATTCAATATTATTAGGAGACCAAATACCAACGCGCTCTCCTGGTTTTACACCAAGGGCCAGTAAGCCCATAGCAAGTTGATTAACTTCTTTTTGAAATTCTTTATACGTTAAGCGAATACCCTGGTGATGAACTACAACAGCTAACGCCTCTGGATTTTTGTCGACAATAAAGTCAAAGTACTCGCCTATAGTTGAATTTGTTAAAGGTGTGCTTTGTATACCTTTAAAATAGCTTTGCGATAACGGTAAGTGATTTATTTGTTCTACTTCTTTTACCGCAATAGTGTGTGTGTGCATTGCTCTCTCCATGAAAATGTGTGTGAGTTATGTAAACTACAAAGTTAAAATAAACACATATTGTCGACAAAGAGAAGTGCAGTTAGACTAATGTATTATTAGATTAATAAAATCTAATCATGTTTTTTAGATACAAAAAAACGCGTCTTACACTGTAAGTACGCGTTTTTAAACGAGCAATAACTTTACATTTCGTCGCTGCGGTATGTTTTTTTCATTATGTAAACGTAAGCGTTTACAAAAGCATTTTCTTGGTACTTTTTAAGGCCTGTTTCTTCAAAATCAATAGGAATAGGATTACGCTTTACCTGTTCTTTAATTTCAGTTGTGGTAAATAAACGTACGTCTAAATTGTCGATTAATTGAATCGCAGTTTCCATTTTGAATCCCTTTGCGCTGCCAGCAAATTTACCTTTAGGCTGACGCTCACGGATTGCAACAGAATCAATTTGGTAATCTTGCATTAGTTTTGCAAAATCGAATTGAAATTTACGCATTACTTCAGTGTCGTTACCGTTACCTAAGGTAAAGCGTGTTTGGCGCACATCGCGAATATCAAATACGTCATTATCTTTACTTAAAATACAAAGTAGTACATCACTACCGGTAATTTCTACACCACATGTTCTCATGTCTATTCTCTAAAATAACTTAATTACGCAGTATTATACGCAACACACATTAAAATGCGAGTGTAGGTATAGTTGTAGGTGCGTAATTAGTGCGTTGATGCTTTTATATTTTAATGAAATGATTTTTTTTGCTCTAAAAGTTACATTTTGTGCTCAAAACGGGTGGATTTCACCCCTTAAAACTTGTAATTAAATGCGCAGCACGCGACAATATATCTTTGTAGATGAATAGACTCTGCATCTACATTTATTAGTCAATGCTTATTCGTAAAAGCGTTGTCGAGTCATTCTCATTTAATTTATTAAAAATACACGTGATACATTGTAGGTGTCACCACTGTAGCAAGGATTTATAATGCCAGTTATTACTCTTCCAGACGGAAGTCAACGTAGTTTTGAAAACCCTGTAAGCACGCTTGATGTTGCAAACGATATTGGCCCTGGTTTAGCTAAAGCGACCATTGCGGGTCGTGTTAATGGCGACCGTGTTGATGCATGTGATTTAATTAGTGAAGACTCTCGTCTTGAGATCATTACCGCTAAAGACGATGACGGCCTTGAAATCATTCGTCACTCTTGTGCTCACTTAATTGGTCATGCAGTTAAGCAACTTTTCCCAGACGCAAAAATGGCAATTGGTCCTACCATTGATAACGGTTTTTACTACGATATCGATATGGAACATTCATTATCACAAGATGATCTTGAAGCAATTGAAAAGCGTATGCTGCAACTTGCAAAAACCAACTACGACGTAGTGAAAAAAACAGTAAGCTGGCAAGAGGCACGCGATACATTTGAAGCGCGTGGCGAAACATACAAAATAGAAATACTGGACGAAAATATCGCTAAAGATGACCGCCCAGGGTTATATCATCACGAAGAATATGTAGACATGTGTCGTGGACCTCACGTTCCTAACATGAAATTTTGCCAAAACTTCAAAATAATGAAAGTTGCGGGTGCATATTGGCGTGGTGATTCAGAAAACAAAATGCTACAACGCATTTACGGCACAGCGTGGGGCGATAAAAAGCAACTTAAAGCGTATTTAAAACGCCTTGAAGAAGCTGAAAAACGCGATCACCGCCGTATTGGTAAAGCGCTTGATTTATGGCATTGGCAAGAAGAAGCGCCAGGCATGGTATTTTGGCACAACGATGGTTGGAGCATTTACCGCGAGCTTGAAGAATTTGTACGTGAAAAGTTACGCGAATATGAGTACGAAGAAGTAAAAGGTCCAATGATGATGGACCGTTCACTTTGGGAAAAATCAGGTCACTGGGAAAAATATTCAGAAGCAATGTTTACCACTGAGTCTGAAAAGCGTGAATACGCGATTAAACCAATGAACTGCCCAGGACACGTGCAGATCTTTAACCAGGGTTTAAAATCGTACCGTGATTTACCACTTCGTATGGCTGAATTTGGTTGTTGTCATCGTAATGAACCATCAGGTGCACTACACGGTTTAATGCGTGTACGTGGCTTTACACAAGATGATGCTCACATTTTCTGTACCGAAGAGCAGATAATGGACGAAGTTTCAGCGTGTATTAAGATGGTTTATGATACATATGAAACATTCGGATTTGAGAAGATTGTAGTTAAGCTATCTACTCGCCCAGAACAACGCATTGGTGAAGACCATATGTGGGATAAAGCAGAGCTTGCTTTAGCCGAAGCACTTAAGCTAAACGATATTGAATTTGATTATCTTCCGGGTGAAGGCGCGTTTTATGGTCCAAAGATTGAATTTACTTTATACGATTGTTTAGACAGAGCGTGGCAGTGTGGTACAGTGCAATTAGACTTTGCATTACCGGGTCGTTTAGGCGCTACTTATGTAGCAGAAAATAACGAACGTCGTACACCTGTAATGATACATCGTGCTATTTTAGGTTCTATTGAACGCTTTATTGGCATTTTAACTGAAGAGTACGCTGGTTTATTCCCAACGTGGCTTGCGCCAAAGCAAGTGGTAATTATGAATATTACCGATAAACAGGCTCCTTATGTTAAAGAAGTTGTACAAAAATTAAATAAACTTGGAATTAGAGCCGCTGCTGACTTGAGAAATGAGAAGATTGGCTTTAAAATCCGTGAGCATACACTGAAGCGTATTCCATACTTGCTTGTTGTTGGCGATAAAGAAGTTGAACAACAAGAAGTAGCAGTGCGTACTCGCACAGGTGAAGACCTAGGCAAATTTAATGTCGATGATTTTGTAGCTAAAATTAGCGAAGAAATTAAAAATCGACAGTAAAAATCGAGCGTGTAAGGCATTAACAAACAGCCAATTACACGCTTATATTATTGATATTCTTGGAGGAACGTACTATTAGAGGCGGCAAGAAAGGGCAACAAACAGCTCAAAAAAATCGTATTAACGAAGAAATTACAGCGCAAGAAGTTCGTTTAATTGACATTGAAGGCGAACAAGCTGGAATTCAGTCATTACAAGACGCGCAAACTATGGCCGATGCAGCGGGTGTTGATCTTGTTGAGATCAGTCCAAACGCTGAGCCGCCTGTTTGTAGAATCATGGATTACGGTAAGTTCATCTTTGAAAAAAGCAAAGAACTAAAAGAGCAGAAGAAGAAGCAAAAGCAAATCCAGATAAAAGAAATCAAATTCCGTCCTGGTACGGATGAAGGTGATTATCAGGTTAAGCTTCGCAACTTACGTAAGTTCTTAGAAGCTGGCGATAAAGCTAAGATTACTATCCGCTTCCGTGGTCGTGAAATGGCTCACCAAGAAATTGGTATAGAATTATTAAACCGTATCAAAGCCGATTTAGAAGAACTTGCAGTAGTTGAGTCTTTCCCAAATCGTGTTGAAGGTCGCCAAATGGTTATGATGATGGCGCCTGTTGCTAAAAAATAATTTTTAAGCGATAATACGCACCGAAATTAGCTCAGGTCTGCAAGTAATATGCGAATATTCACCTGAGTTAACCGGTATTAAAGTAAGATTGCGGCATTTATGCTGGGTCTTCACCGGAACATGGCAGTAAGTTAGGCCTAAAAGTGGAGCTATAGAAATATATCTCACGCCTGCTTACTAATTTAAAAGCAATACAATTTGGAGTTATTGCAATGGCTTATAAGCTAAAAAGTCACAGTGGCGCTGCTAAGCGTTTCAAAAAGACTGCTTCTGGCGGTTTCAAGCGTAAACAAGCGCATCTTCGTCATATTCTGACTAAGAAAACTTCTAAGCGTAAGTTACACCTACGTCCTAAGATGATGGTTCATAAAAATGACCATGGTCTAGTTTCACGTATGTTACCGTTCGCTTAATAGGGGTTTTTAGAAATGGCAAGAGTTAAACGCGGCGTTGTCGCACGTGCACGTCACAAAAAAGTTTTAAAACAAGCAAAAGGTTACTACGGAGCACGTTCACGTGTTTACCGCGTAGCTTTCCAGGCTGTTACTAAAGCGGGTCAATACGCTTACCGTGACCGTCGTGCGAAGAAACGTACTTTCCGTCAATTATGGATTGCACGTATCAATGCTGCTTCACGTCAAAATGGTCTGTCTTACAGCCGTTTTATCAATGGTCTTAAAAAGACATCTGTAGAAATCGATCGTAAGATCCTTGCAGATATCGCTGTTTATGACCAAGTTGCATTCGCAGCGCTTGTAGAAAAAGCAAAAGAAGGCCTAGCCGCTTAAGCTTTTTCATATAAGTATTAAAAAGGAGCCTATGGCTCCTTTTTTTGTGCCTGTAATTTAATAACTTACACTTTTTTATAGCTGAGCTAAATCGGCTTTTTCAAATTAATACCCATCTGCTTATATTAGCTCTATTTATCGATAAAAAGATACGTTAGAGCAGGGCGAAATTCACTATTTAGTTGTTCTTGGCAATTGCTCCATCATTACTCACTCTCCTGGATCCATGCAGACGTATATCAGACATTTTTGGCGCTGTTAGCGTCAGATGTAATCCTTTAAATTGATTAAGTATTTTTACGAGTTGGTATAAATAGTAATGTAATGAATTACTGTACATTAATAACGTTATATAGCCTTAAAAGACAGGTGTGAATGAGTGACATGTAATTGGCTGCATTTTTTTGTTGAATCACCGCAGTTTCCTCATTATAAAAAATTTAGTTGATATAATTTATATAATTAAGGCGTTTGTTAGAGAATTTTATGTTTGTAAGTTTACTAGTTTTATCTGCAAGTGTGGCGTATGACGCACACTTACCTCCATTAATTGAGTGGCAGGGGAAAAGCGTAGAGCTTTTACAAAAACAAGGGCCGTTAACTACTGATTTTGAGTTGTCAGAAGGTGAAGCGTCGCCCGATTATGCAAATACAATGGCATTTGTAGATAGATTAGTTGCTGCAAACCCTACTCAGTTTCAATCTCAAACCATTGGCTATAGTAATAGCAAGCGTGCAATAAAAATGTTGATTGCCAGTGAACAAGGTTTTTTTGAAGCAAGGCAAATGGCTAATAGCACTAAGCCAACTATTTTTATCCAGGCAGGAATACATTCTGGTGAAATAGACGGTAAAGATGCCATGTTTATGTTGCTTAGAGATATAGCGACGGGTAAGCGCCGTGACATTTTAAAAAAGGTAAATATATTATTTATTCCTATTTTAAATGTAGATGGACACGAACGTAGTAGTGCATTCAATCGCATCAATCAACGGGGCCCTACAAAAATGGGCTTTAGAACAAATGCTAATAACCTTAATTTAAATCGTGATTTTACTAAATTAGATACCCCAGAAGTTAGAAGTGTTTTAAAGGTTATTAACGACTACAACCCAAATTTATACATTGATGTACACGTAACCGATGGCGCAGATTACCAATACGATGTGACTTATGGCTACAATCCGGTATTTTCAAGCGAGTCGCCTGCGGTATCTGATGCACTAAACCAGTTTTTTAAGCCTCTGATTGACGATACGCTAGCTAAGCAAGGACACATGCCAGGGCCACTTGTTTTTGTTATGGACAAGCGCGACTTTAAAAAAGGATTAGCGGGGTGGGTTGCTACGCCGCGCTTTTCAAATGGTTGGGGTGATTTAAAGTCATTACCGGCTATTTTAGTTGAAAATCATTCATTGAAGCCTTACAAGCAACGTGTATTAGGAACTTACGTATTTTTAGATGGTGCTATTACTGCGCTATCAAAGCACAGTCATGAATTAGCTAATGCAGTAAAAAAAGAACAGGAATTTGTTCCTAAACAGTTAATAGTAAAGCGTGGCTATTCCAAGCAAGCTGATACGATTGCGCAGTTTAAAGGTATTGAGTATTCATCAAGCATGAATGCGCTCTCAGGCCAAAATGAAGTGAAGTATTTGGGTAAAGCACATACATATACCGACTTACCTATTTATTGGCAAAAAGATGTACAACATACAGTTGAAGTACCTAAAGCTTTTTTTATTCCGCCTGTATATCGCAATATTATTAAGAAACTAAAGTTACATGGTGTCTCTATTAATAAACTTGAAGGGGCAAACACACAGCCTTTAAAAGTAGCAAAGGTGGCAGACTACACGTTTGATAAAGCGCCATTTGAAGGCCGTTTTAGAGTGTCAGCAAGTTTTGATTATGTCCCTGCTATAAATGTAGATTTAGATGGTTGGTATCAAGTCAATACTCAACAAAAAGCAGGTGAGCTTGCTGTGCATTTATTGCACCCTGAAGCACCAGATTCGTTTTTTGCATGGGGGGAATTTAATACTATTTTTCAGCGTACTGAGTACATGGAAAACTATGCACTAATTCCGTTTGCACGCCAAATGCTAAAGGACAATCCAAAGCTAGCGCTTAAGTTTGATGAAAAGCTTAAAGATAAATCGTTCGCAAGCGACGCTGATGCGAGATTAAACTGGTTATATGAGCAAAGTTCATTTTATGATCAAGCGTACTTAAAGTACCCAATATTGATGTCATTTGAAGAAGAAGTTGTTATCCCGGATCAAAAAAGTAAAGAAATCTAATATGCAAATTATAACCATACCCGTCACTGCATTTGCACAAAATAGTCGTATTATTTGGTGTAGTGAAACTAAATAAGCCGTAGTCATAGACCCAGGTGGCGACCCTGATAAAATAGTAGCAGCCCTTAATGAGCATAAACTAGAATTAAGTGCTATTTGGTTAACGCACGGGCATTTAGATCATGTGGGTGGGGCTGATATTTTACGTAATCAATTTAACGTACAAATTATTGGCCCACAAAAAGATGAGTACTTCTGGTTTGAAAACTTACCTATGCAAGCACAAATGTTCGGGTTTAAACCCATTGAGCCTTTTTATCCGGATATTTGGCTAAACCATAACGACACCGTGAGCGTAGGTAAACTTAGCTTTTTAGTGAAGCATTGCCCAGGGCATACACCTGGTCATATTGTGTTTTATCAACAAGACTATGAATGCGTTATTGTAGGTGATGTTATTTTTAAAGGCTCAGTAGGGCGAACTGATTTCCCTAAGGGGAACAGCGAACAACTTATAGAGTCGATTAAGACGCATATTCTAACCTTACCTGATAATACTAAAATATTGGCAGGGCATGGGAGCGACACTACGGTTGGATTTGAAAAACAAACAAATCCTTTTGTGAGTGGTAAGTTTGGTTAAGTTACTTATTTGAAGTTTGGCAAACTGCATAAAAATTAAAAATAAGCAGACTGAGTTTTAAAATGGTTGTATAATTTAACCAGTTTATTTGATAAATAAGAAATAAAATGTCTCTAAATCACGTAGATCGCCAAATATTGGCACTTTTACAACAAGATGCTAGTTTATCAACCGCAGAAATTGCTGATAAAGTAGGCTTGTCTCAATCTCCATGCTGGCGTCGAATTGCCAAGCTAGAGCAAGATGGTTATATAAAAAGCAAAGTCGCTCTTTTAGATGAGAAAAAACTTGGCTTTGATATGCTTGTATATGCACATGTGCGTTTATCAAATCACGGTAAAAAGAACCTTGCTGAATTTGAAAAACTTATAATGAGTTACGATCAAGTAACAGAGTGTTACACCATGGCTGGAACAATGGACTTTATGCTACGCATAATTTCACAAGGCATAGAAGGTTATGAGCACTTTGTACGCGATAATTTACTAAGCTTAGAATACGTACAAGAAGTACATTCTAATGTAACAATGACATGTGTAAAACGTAGTACTTCCCTCCCTTTATAAAAGCACTTCTTTTAAAAGCTAAACCTCTTTTAGTTTAGCTTAACCATATAATGACAATTGTTAACTGAGCGCTAATTTGGTAGAATTTAGCGCTTTTTTGATACCCATTACACCATTTGAGGAACTCAATGTTTAACTTACTCAGTAGGGCGCCTAGCTCTGCTAAAAACGATATTCTATCTGGATTAACTGTGGCGCTAGCCTTAGTTCCAGAAGCTGTTGCGTTTGCCTTTGTTGCAAATGTAGAACCTTTAGTTGGTCTATATGCCGCGTTTATCGTTGGTTTAATCACGGCTATATTTGGTGGCCGCCCTGGTATGATTTCAGGTGCAACCGGTGCATTAGCTGTTGTTATGGTAAGTTTAGTGCTTGATCATGGTGTTGAGTATTTATTTGCGACCGTATTGCTCATGGGCATACTGCAGATACTCGCGGGTGTATTTAAACTCGGTAAGTTTATCCGCATGGTTCCTCATCCGGTAATGCTTGGTTTTGTAAACGGCTTAGCTATTGTTATTTTTCTTGCTCAGTTAGGACAATTTAAAGTGCCTGATGGTATGGGCGGACAAGAATGGATGACGGGTAACCCGTTATATATTATGCTTGGTTTAGTGGCTTTAACCATGGCTATTATTCAGTTTTTACCTAAACTAACAACGGCTGTACCCTCTACATTAGTCGCTATTATTACAGTGACCGCTTTAGTCATTGGTTTGGACTTAGAAGCGCATACTGTAGTTGATTTCTTAAAAGGAATGACAGGCGACGAAGCTGCAACAATTGCAGGCGGTTTACCTCAGTTTCATATTCCTATGGTGCCGTTTACTTTCGAAACGCTACAAATTATTTTTCCTTATGCACTTATTTTAGCGGCTATTGGTTTAATTGAATCATTATTAACGCTTAGCTTAATTGACGAGATTACAGAAACTCGCGGTCATAGTAATAAAGAGTGTATAGGCCAAGGCGCTGCAAATATTACTTGTGGTATGTTTGGTGCTATGGGTGGTTGTGCAATGATTGGTCAATCAATGATCAACATTAACTCAGGTGGTCGTTCTCGCTTATCGGGTATAAGTGCTGCATTGATGTTGCTTGCGTTCATCATATTCGCTTCAAGCTTAATTGAGATGATCCCACTAGCTGCACTTGTTGGTGTTATGTTTATGGTTGTATTAGGTACGTTTGAATGGGCCAGCTTTAAAATGATGAAGCGGGTGCCTCTATCAGACGCGTTCGTAATAGTACTTGTATCGGGTGTGACGGTTATTACCGATTTAGCGATTGCAGTATGTGTAGGTGTTATTGTATCTGCATTAGTATTTGCTTGGCAGCATGCTAAGCACATATACACAACTAACTATATTGATGAAGAAGGCGCTAAAGTATATGAGTTACATGGCCCGCTTTTCTTTGGTTCAGTTAAAAACTTTGCAGAGTTATTTGATGTTAAAAATGACCCTAAAAATGTAATTGTTGAATTTAAGCATAGCCGCGTATCTGATCACAGTGCAATAGAAGCAATTGACACACTTGCTGATAAGTACACAAAAGCAGGTAAACAACTTCATTTACGTCACTTAAGTAAAGACTGTACGCAGTTGTTGCATAAAGCACGCGATTTGGTTGAAGTGAATGTGATTGAAGATCCAACATACAAAGTAGCATCAGACGAACTAGCTTAATTTACACAAAGCTATTTATATTTAAAAAGCGAAAGGTGAATAACCTTTCGCTTTTTTAGTGTATCTACTATTTGTTTGCGGTAAGACTATTAAAAAGCAAGGTAGGCTGTAGTGCTATGCAAACTCATAAATCTATATAATAAGACAATCTAATTTTATTAAAATTAGCTACATAGGTAAAAATAATAAAGAATAACAAGCGCCTATTTTATGGAATTAGTCTTTAACTATACGGAGTAAACATCTATTTTGAACTGGCAATCTTTAGTCGATAACAGACAACGCTTTTTTTGGCTTTTGCAAATTGCAGGCTGGATTGGTTATGCGTTAGTAAATTATATTGGCTCTAAAGTATTTGAAATGCGTGATATATACGTATTTGTTATTTTATTAAATGCTTACGCTGGTTGCTTAATGACAGTACCGCTTAGGTATATTTACCGTAAAATTTGGAATGCCTCGCCTTGGGTATTAATGATTGTGGTATTTGGTGCCTCTTATGTAACAGGTACTTTATGGGCTGTCGTTCAAAAATTTAATTTGTGGGAAATATACCGCCATGGTTATAGACCAGAGGAGTGGTTTTATTACCTGCAGCAAGGCTTAGATTCTGTATATATTATTTTATGTTGGAGTGGTTTGTACTTTGGCGTTAAATATTATCAGTTATTACAAAGTGAGCGACAAAAAGCACTAAAAGCCACAACTATGGCACACGAAGCGCAATTAAAAATGCTTAGGTATCAGCTTAACCCCCATTTTTTATTCAATACACTTAACGCTATTTCTACTTTAATTTTGGTTAAAGAAAACAAAGATGCTAACTTAATGGTAGCAAGGTTAAGTGACTTTCTACGTTATACATTAAATACCGATCCAATAAAAAAAGTACCGTTAGAGCAAGAGTTACATGCACTCATGCTTTACTTAGAAATAGAACGTGTACGTTTTGATGAGCGATTAAAGGTAAATGTAGATATAAGCGAGCAGGCTAAAGAGGCTTTAGTACCGAGCTTAATTTTGCAACCTATTATAGAAAACGCGATTAAATATGCTATTGCCCATCTAACAGAAGGTGGAGTAATTGATATAAAAGCACAGGTATTTGCGAATGAGTTATTACTAGAAGTGGGCGACAACGGCCCAGGTACTGACATACTCGATGGTCAATTAGTTAACGCTCAAGGCGTAGGTGTCGCTAATACCAAAGATAGATTAAAAACGTTGTATGAAAATAATTATTCGTTTGTATTATCACATAATACGCCAAGTGGATTAAAAGTTAATCTGCGAGTACCTTTTGAGAAGGCTGTGAAAAATGACTAAAATAAAAACACTCATTGTTGATGACGAACCGTTAGCACGAAAAGGTTTAGCGGTAAGGCTCGAAGAATACTCTGATATTGAAGTAATTAAATTGTGTAGTTCAGGCGCTGATGCAATTGAAATGTGTCAAAGCGAGAAAATTGATTTGGTTTTTTTAGATATTCAAATGCCAGGTATGAATGGCTTTGAAGTAGCAAGAGCCCTTAGCGAAAGCTCAAAAGCATTACCAGCGATTGTATTTGTAACGGCCTTTGACCAGTTTGCTGTAAAAGCGTTTGAAATTCATGCTCTCGATTACATTTTAAAACCCGTTGATGATAACAGACTAAAACAGGCGGTAGAAAAAGTGCATACCTACTTAAAAACGCAGCAAGACAACGCCCATAAGAAAAAACTAGCGAGTTTTGTAGCCGGTATTACTGGTAACAATTGCGAAGAAATACTTAAAAAATTAGCCACTGGCGATATGCTAACAGACAGACGTTACCCAGAATCGCTTGCTGTAAAAGAGCAGGGTGAAATTATTCGTGTACCAGTAGCGACTATCCAATGGGTTGATGCAGCAGGTGACTATATGTGTTTGCACTGTGAAGACGGACAAACGCATATTCTACGTAAAACAATGAAAGAGCTTGAGCAAGAGCTCGACCCTCAGTTATTTGTGCGTGTACATCGCAGCGCAATAGTAAATACAAAACAAATTAGTAAATTGGTTACACAAGTAAGTGGTGAGTATTTATTAGTACTTGAAAATGGCCAAGAATTAAAAGTGAGCCGTAGCTACCGAGATAAGGTTAAAGCGGCATTAGCAAGTTAAAGCCAACGCTTTTATTACAGACACAAAAAATGCGAGCTAAGCTCGCATTTTTTATATTCGGCGTTTAATTATGCAACAGTTACAATTTTCATTGTGTTAGTTGCGCCCACAGTTTCCATTGAGTCACCGTGAGTAATAATTACTGTATCGCCAGACTGTAAAGACCCTTGAGAAACTAAAGTATCAAGCGCGGCTTTTACCATACCGTCTTTTTCAGTTTTTGTAGAATCAAAAAATACTGGGTAAACACCACGATAAAGTGCTGTTTGACCTAATGTACTCGCATGACGTGAAAGCGAGTAGATTGGTAAGCCTGAGCTGATACGCGACATTAATTTAGCCGTACTACCAGATTCAGTAAGTGTGATAATTGCTTTAACAGAATCTAAGTGATTAGCTGCATACATAGCAGAAAGCGCAATTGATTCAGCATTGTTAGAAAAGCGACTATCTAAACGGTGTTTAGAAACGTGCGTTTCTTTTTGCGATTCAGCACCTAAACAAACGCGTGCCATAGTCGCAACTGTTTCTTCAGGATAATCACCTGCAGCTGTTTCAGCTGAAAGCATTACAGCATCTGTTCCATCAAGAACAGCATTTGCAACATCCATAACTTCTGCACGTGTAGGCATAGGGTTATCAATCATCGATTCCATCATTTGCGTTGCTGTTACTACAGTACGGTTTAATGAACGAGCACGACGAATAATTAGTTTTTGCTTGCCCATAAGAGCAGCATCACCAATTTCAACACCTAAATCACCACGAGCAACCATTACAGCGTCAGACGCCAAAATGATGTCATCAACAGCTTCTTGGGTTTCAACGGCTTCAGCACGTTCAATTTTAGCAAGTAACTGTGCTTTTGAACCAGCAGCTTCAGCAAGTGAGCGTACGTAGCGCATATCGTCGCCACTACGTGGGAATGATACGGCAATGTAATCTACGTCAATTTCAGCGGCAGTTATTAAATCTTCTTTGTCTTTTTCAGTAAATGCTGGAGCAGTTAAGCCACCACCTAAACGGTTAATACCTTTATTGTTAGATAAAACACCGCCAACAGTAACTGTACAATGCACTAAATGCCCAGCTACTTCATCAACACTTAATTGAATAAGGCCGTCATTTAGAAGTAGTAAATCGTTAGGGCTTACATCGTTAGGTAATTCTTTATAATCAATACCTACGGAGTTTATGTCGCCTTCGCCTTTTTCCATTTTTGCATCAAGGGTAAATTTTGCACCCACAGCAAGCGTTACTTTACCTTCTTTAAAAGTAGAAACGCGGATTTTAGGGCCTTGAAGGTCAGCAAGGATAGCAATATGCTTGCCTAATCTTTTTGCAATATCGCGTACAGCTTGTGCACGGTCTTTATGATCTTGGGCAACACCATGTGAGAAGTTTAAACGTACTACATTAGCCCCAGCGATAATAATTTTTTCTAAGTTGTTATCTCTATCGGTAGCAGGTCCAAGGGTAGCGACTATTTTCGTGCGTCTTAGCATCAATTTCTCCTGTTTGCTTGGTGAAAGCATGTTGACGTTATTTTGTTGACTTAAAATATCTATATTAGAATAAAATATTTTAGTTATGTGCAAACTTCAAAGGTTTGCCACTATTTTATACAAAACTATTGTGTCATCATTATGACACCGGTGTCAGAATGCGTCAATGATCTTAATTTCAATTAGCTTTGCTTTTAGTCACCCCGAGACCATTGATGTTTGATATAATTACGTAGCTTATTTATCTGTAATAAAAAAGCATGTTGTATTGACTCATAATTAGTATTTTATGACTGTATGAGTATAATGCACGCGGTATTATTTAATTTATACACTGAATTTTCTAACCAAATAGTTGTTACCGAGGAGGACACTAGATGCAAGTTGCATTAGTAGGGTTAGGCGTTATGGGAAAAAATCTTGCCCTAAACTTGATTGAAAAAGGGATAACGCTAGTCGCTTATGACAAAAACCCACATGCGGGTGAAGAGTTACTAAGTTGTGCTAAATCTCAAGGCATGGCTGATAGGCTTCACATTGTCTCTGATTTAAGAGACATGGTAAGGCGTTTAGAGGCACCTCGTTCTATTTTATTACTTGTTCCTGCTGGTGAGTTAGTTGATACAGTTTGTAATGAACTTGTAGAGGCCGGCGTTAACTGTGACGATATGATTGTCGATTGCGGTAATAGTAATTATAAAGACGGTATAACGCGTAAACTTAAATACCAAAATAAATTTGAATTTGCCACTATGGGAATTTCTGGCGGTGCAGAAGGCGCTCGCCATGGTCCTGCAATGATGGCAAGTGGTTCTGAGGGTGGTTGGGAACGTATTGAGCCATGGTTTGAAAAAGTAGCTGCTAGCTATAATGGCGACTCGTGTTTTGCACGTGTTGGTCAATCAGCAAGTGGTCATTTTGTAAAAATGGTTCACAACGGTATTGAATACGCACTTATGCAACTTATTGCAGAAGTGTACCAATTACTTCGTTTAGGCACTAATCGTTCTCCAAAAGAAGTGGCTGAGATATTTAATGACTGGTCAGAAGGTCAATTAAATAGCTACTTACTGTCTATTTCTAGCCACATATTGTCACTTGAAAATCATAATAATGTACCGCTTGCGGACTTAATTGATAATAAAGTTGGCGCTAAAGGTACTGGTCTTTGGACTGCGCAAAATGCACTAGAACTTGGTATTGCAGTTCCTTCACTTGTTGCTGCTGTACAAGCTCGTCATTTAACTAATGCATGTAATACAACGGCTGCACAAGAGATGACGTATGCATCTAAACCAACTAACAATGTTGAAATTGATTTAGAAGAGCTAAAAGAAGCGTTCTTACTTGCAAGCTTACTAGCGTATCGCCAAGGTTTAGCGTTAATTAAAGGTGCATCACGTACTCATCAGTGGAAAGTTGATTTATCTAAAACGCTTCAAACGTGGCGTGCTGGTTGTATTATTCGTGCTGACTACCTTGATAGCGTTGCACAAGGTGTTGAATTTATTGATACCCTTGAGAAAGAGTCTAACTCTTTGCGCAAAATTACCGGCCAAGCAATAATGACTGGTTTAGCATTCCCTGTATTGGGTGCTACACAAACGTATTTAGCAACATTAACCACACCGAGTAATGGGCATTTAGTTCAAGCCCAGCGTGATTACTTTGGTGAGCACGGCGTTAAAACCCATAGCGGTGAAACATGCCATTTAACTGACTTAGTAGATATCGACGCTAAAGTTAGGTAATAAACAGTTGTTTAAAACGATAAAGGCACGCTATTTAGCGTGCCTTTTGTATTTTAGGCGCTGTGAGATTTAACGGCTTAATTCACCACGTAAATTGTCTTGCATTAAATGACGAATCGTCTCTACTTCTAGCTTTTGGCTAAATAAATAATGTAATTTAGTTAAACACGCTTCAAGGGTCATATCGTATCCACTAATAACACCAATATTTAACAGTGCATTACCCGTTGCATAGCCGCCCATATTTACATGGCCTTTTAAGCACTGGGTTAAATTAACAATAACGACGCCACGTTTACTTGCTTCTTCAAGTATTGATAAAAAGTTAGGATCTTGCGGTGCATTACCTACACCAAAACTAAGCAACACCAAGGCTTTAATATTGCCATTAACTAAGCTTTTAACCACTTCTTGACTAATACCAGGGTATAAATAAAGCACACCAATGGGTTGAGGTGTAATAGGGGTAACTTGCAGCTCATTTTCAACATAAGGACTAAGTTGGCCTTTAATAAGTTGAATACTAATACCCGATAACGCGAGAGGATCAAGATTAGGCGACGCAAATGCATTAAATCCATCGGCGTGGGCTTTAGTTGCTCTGTTACCTCTAAACAGTTGGTTATTAAAAAATAGACTTACTTCTGCAATTGGATAATTTGCCGCTAAATACATTGCATTCAGAAGGTTTACTTGACCATCTGAGCGTAATTGAGAAAGCGGAATTTGTGAGCCAGTTACAATCACAGGTTTAGTTAGGTTTTCGAACATAAACGATAGTGCTGAGGCTGTATACGCCATTGTATCGGTGCCATGAAGCACAACAAAACCATCATAATCTTGGTATTTATCTTTAATGTCATCAGCAATAAGTTGCCAATGCTCAGGAGACATATCTGAAGAATCTATAAGAGGGCAGTATTCGTGAATATCAAACAAAGGCATTTCATCACGGTTAAACTCTGCGTTGTTCACTACGGTTTCTGTTAAAAAACCTTCAGCAGGAATATAACCTCGACTCGATTTTTTCATACCTATAGTACCGCCAGTATAAGCGATATAAATGCGTTTACGTTTCATAAAAAAAGCCCAGTAAAAAAACTGGGCTTAGTATAACGTTAAGTAACTTTAAATACAGCTGATTAGGTAAAGCTATGCACTTTTATTGTGCAACGTTACACACTAAACAGCGTGCATATACACCTTGTGGATCGTTGTAATCTTTAAGGTTTTCAACTTCAGTACTTAATTGGTTAATAACGCTTTGCAAGTTAGCTTGCGTTGCTAACACAGATGTTTTTTGTGTTTGTAAACCAAGCATCGATTTAATAGACGCGTTACCAAAAATGTTTTGAATCATTTTTTCTTGCGAGCTTAAATCTTGTTTAATGGTTTTAACTTCATAATGATTAAGTTTTGCAAGTGCTGCTGCTGCTTTTATAGCATCTTGTTTATCACCAAGTTTGTCTACTAAACCTAGTTCAAGTGCTTGAGATGCAATCCATACGCGGCCTTGGGCAATTTTATCAACTTGCTCAGGCGTCATATTACGGGCATCAGCGACAACATTCAAAAAGCGACCGTATGCTTCTTCAACGCTCATCTGAATTACTTGACCCATTTTTTCGTTTAGGGGACGAGTGATAGAAAAACCAGCCATTTCGGTTGTTGCAACGCCATCTGAATAAACACCAATTTTAGATAAGGTTTTTTCAAATGTCATAAACGTACCAAACACCCCAATCGAGCCTGTAATAGTACTTGGTGCTGCCCAAATTTCGTTTGCAGCAGAAGCAATCCAATAACCACCCGATGCAGCCACAGAGCTCATAGAGGCAATAACAGGCTTTCCAGCAGCTTTAAGCGCTAATACTTCTGCACGAATAACTTCAGAGGCAAACATACTACCGCCACCTGAATCAATGCGCAGTACAACCGCTTTAACTTTGTCATCAAGGCGTGCTTTACGAAGTAGGGCTGCTGTAGAGTCGCCACCAATTTCGCCAGCTTTACGCTCACCATCAACAATTGTACCTTTAGCAACTACAACGGCGACTTTTTCGGTAATAGGGTTATCAAATTCAATCGGTGGTTTAACCAAGCTTAAGTATTCACGAAATGAAACTTGCTTAAATGTTTTGCCATCTTCTTGTGCGCCAACTAAATCAATTAATTGTTTGCGAACTTGTTGATTTGTTTTTAAAGAATCAACCCACTGGTGGTCAAGTGCATATTTACCTGCATCGCCATCTGCAGCTTTCATTTTTTCAAGGTATACGTCCATTGTCTCGTCGAAATTTGACTCATCAAATGGGCGAACCGCAGCAACATCTTGTTTGTATTCGCTCCAAAGAGCGCCTAACCAAACACGGTTAGCTTCTTTGGCTGCTTCAGACATGTCGTTACGAATGAAAGGTTCTACTGCTGACTTAAATGTACCAACACGGAAAATATGCTGCGTTACTTCAAGCTTTTCAAGTGCATCTTTAAAGTAAAGCGGATACATGCCGTAACCTTCAATACCTACGCTACCGTATGGGTGCATAGCTATTTCATCAGCATGTGATGCAATATAGTATTGTGCTTGGGTATAGTAATAACCCGATGCAATCACTTTTTTGCCAGCTTGTTTAAATGCATCAATAGCATTGGTAATTTGCTTAAGTTTGTTTAAATGCGCTTTAGGCATTTCTTGTAAATCAAGCAGCATCACCGTAATGCGATCGTCTTTAGTCGCTTCGTTTATTACTTCAACAATATCGTCGAGTAATATTTCGCTTGGCGCTTCAGAACCAGAAGTAGCATCACTAATTGCAGCTTCGACCGGATCTATGTATGTTTTTTCTTCAACAATAGGGCCATTTAGGTTAAGCCTAAGCACAGAGCCATTTTCAACTATTATTTTATCGTCGTCACTTGAGAGTGACACTAAGAAAACAATTACCAGTAATAAAAACAGAATGTTGAGTATTAAACGACGAGAAAAGTTAATTCCAGCCCAAATACCTTTAAATACCTTTGCTATCAAAATAGCTCCTTAATTTGGTACAGTTAATACATTAGTTCCATCTTAGCCTAGAATAAAAATAAATTTAACTGCTAAATCGTAACGAAGTGTTTATGAGGTGCTATTAATACATGTTTTTATGGCTTTTTTTAATTAAATGAAGGCACATATTGCTTATTACTTGCCATTAAAGCAGAATTAGCTAATGTATACAGGTTAGACCAGTTAACGGGGCACAAGATGTTAGAACAACAATTACAATTAAAACACACACAATTACGTAACCGCTTAGTGATGGGCTCAATGCATACAGGCCTTGAAGAGGGATGGCATAACCGCAAACGCTTACGTGCATTTTACGAAGCACGTGCAAAAGGCGGCACTGCAATGTTAATTACGGGCGGATACAGCCCTAATTTACGTGGCAAATTAACACCTATTTCATCTTCATTTAATAGTTATTACGATGTATTTAAGCACCGCGCTTACACAGATGCTGTGCATAAACACGGCGGAAAAATTTGTTTGCAATTATTACACGCTGGACGTTATGCGTACCATCCATTCAATCAAGCACCAAGTGCAATAAAAGCACCTATTAATCCTTATAAACCTAAAGCGATGTCGCTTGGCTCGATTAAAAAAACAATTAAAGACTTTGCGCACTCTGCCTATATGGCTGAAAAAGCCGGCTACGATGGCGTTGAAGTTATGGGTTCTGAAGGGTATTTGATTAATGAGTTTATGGCGCCGCACACCAATAAACGTGAAGATGAATTTGGTGGCAGCCTAGAAAATAGAATGCGACTTGCGCTTGAAATAGTTAAAGCTGTAAGAGCAAAAGTATCTGAGCAATTCTTAATCATTTTTAGATTGTCGGTCATTGATTTAATCCCAAACGGTTCAACACCAGAGGAAGTTGTCATACAAGCTACCGAGCTTGAAAAAGCGGGCGTTGATATTTTTAACACAGGTATTGGTTGGCACGAAGCGCGTGTACCGACTATTGCGAGTATGGTGCCGCCAGGTGCATTTAAAGAAGCATCAAAACGTTTAAAAGACGTGGTGAGCGTGCCAGTTATTGCTGTTAACCGAATTAATACTCCAGAAATTGCTAACGATATTTTAAATGCAGGCGAGGCTGATTTAATTTCGATGGCAAGGCCGCTACTTGCCGATCCAGAGTTTTTTAATAAATACGCAAAGAATCAATCTAAGCAAATTAATATTTGTATAGGGTGTAACCAAGGTTGTCTAGATCACGTATTTAAAAATAAACGTGCTACGTGTTTAGTTAATCCACAAGCTGCATTTGAGCTAGATTATCCGTTAGAACAAGCAACCAAAGCTAAAAATGTATTAGTAGTCGGCGCAGGCCCTGCTGGTTTATCGGCAAGTTGTTACTTGGCTCAAAAAGGGCATAACGTCACGTTAATTGATCAAAAATCGCAAATGGGTGGCCAATTTAATTTAGCCATGCAAATACCAGGTAAAGAAGACTTTAACCATACTCTTACTTACTTCACTAATGAACTAGAGCGATTAAAAGTAACTGTAGAGCTTGGTAAAGCTTATGACGATTCAATGCTTAAAAGCTATGATGACATCGTATTCGCAACTGGCGTTAGGCCGCGTGAAGCCTCTATTAAGTGTAGCGATGATAAGCGTGTATTTGCTTATGACGAAGTTATACGCGGCGAAGTAGAGCTGGGTAAATCAATTGCTATTTTAGGTGCCGGTGGTATAGGTTTTGATATGGTTGCGTTTTTAAGCGAACATAAATCGCAAACTATTAGCGAGTTTAAAACGCAATGGGGGATTGAGTGTGAAGCCCAACCTCATAAAGACGAACGTCAATTGTATATGTTAAAACGCAGTGCGGGTCGTTTTGGTAGCGAGCTTGGTAAAACAACGGGTTGGATACATCGCCAAGTTGCTAAGCAGCATGGCGTTAAGCAAATTGCTGATTGCCAATACCAAAGCTTTGATAAAAGCGGACTAACTATTAATGTTGCTGGTGAAACTCAAGTACTGCCAGTAGACACTGTTATTGCCTGTATTGGCCAGGTTTCTAACAACGAAGTGCTAGAAAATTACACAGATAACGCAAAGGTACATGTTATAGGCGGAGCTAAACTAGCTGCAGCTATTGATGCTAAACGCGCTATTTTTGAAGCACTTCAGGTCGCTAGAAGTATTTAACCTTTGTAAATAAATTGAAATAGTTTATCAATTCATGCGGTCTTTGCTGTTTATAGTCTATAACTTAATAAACAGTGAACACACAGGATACGCATGAATAAACTAACCAATCTTTATGATGCAATATTGGGTAAACTATCATTTTTAGATGGTTTACCTGCATTGCTATTTCGCTTGATTTTAGCCCCTGTTATGATCATTGCAGGTTATAACAAACTTGCTATAAGCGGTGAGACAGAAGGTTTCTTTGATAATTTTTTAGCATCTCCAGATGTAGTTCAATGGTTTGGTAATAATGAATGGGGTTTAGGATTACCGTTTCCTGACTTACTAGCCTTTTTAGCTGGTTGGAGTGAATTTTTAGGAGGTTGGTTTTTATTACTTGGCCTTTTAACTCGCTTGGTCAGTATCCCACTTATGTTCACAATGGTTGTCGCTGCAACCTCAGTGCATTGGCATAATGGTTGGTTTGCAATAGCACCAACTAACCCAGAAACAAGTGCTGCGCAAGTGCTCGATTGGTTATCAATTCCGGGCGCTAAAGAAAGCCTTGAAAACTCACTAGAAGTACAAGACCGAATAGGTAAAATTCGTGGCTTAGTTGAAGAACACGGGTTTCCTGATTATCTATACGAAAAGGGCAAGCCGTCTATTTTAAATAACGGTATAGAATTTTCGGCAATTTATTTTGCTATGCTTCTTAGTTTGTTTTTTATGGGCGGTGGGCGTTTTGTTAGTATAGATTACTGGTTAAGGCGAAATATTGTAAAAGAATAACGTATTTAATCTGCTTTACTAACGGCCGCATAGTTGACCCTTTGCGGCCGTTTTGCATTTTAATTTCTCGGTATTTATTTTTTAAGGGTTTAAATGTTACTCTAGCGTTTTGAATTTTGAGGAATCGTTATGAACGCTATCGAGCTTTTACTTACCCGCCAATCAGACTCTAAACTAACAGAGCCGGGCCCTACGCCTGAGCAGCTCGACATAATTAAGCAAGCAGCATTACGTGTTCCTGATCATGGCTGTATAGCACCGTGGCAGTTCATTGTTGCTCAAGGTGATGCACGCAATAAACTGGGTGAAATTTACCATCAAAGTGCAGTGGCAGAGCAACAAGAAGAAAAAGTAATTAACCGTGCTAAAGAGCTTCCCCTTCGTGCGCCTATGATTGTAATAGCAATTGCTAAATATCAAGAACACCCAAAAGTTCCTAGAATAGAACAAGTACAAAGCGCAGGCTGTAGTGTATTAGCGATGCAACAAGCTGCATTTGCCCAAGGGTTAGGCGGTGTTTGGCGCACAGGCTACTTTGCTCAAAGTAGCGCGGTTAAAAAAGCGCTTAACTTACATGAGCAAGATGAAATAGTAGGGTATTTATATATAGGTACACCCGAAGTCGATTGTAAAAAGTCGCCTCGCCATAAGCCGGAACACTATTTTAGTAATTTGTGAAATAGTATGAACTTTGCGCAACTTACGTAGTCATAATTCATTAAGGTTACAAAGAGTATTATTTAAAAGTTAATGACTTGGCTGTAAGAAGCGCTTGGAAGCACTAAATTTACTAAATCTTCTTCAGTTTGTTTTTTAATCGGTTGTTTTTTGATACATTATGGAAAGTCTTAATAAAAATAACGATAAAGAAGACGAAAACTATGGGAAATTTATTTTTACGTGAAAAAGAGAATTGGCTAGCATGGTCAATTTGGGGAATCATTGGTGCTTTTGTAACACTGTATGTTGCAATGAGCACAAATGCATCACACTTTATAGCCGGTTCAGCGATGGGTATGCTTGTGTTGTTAACATGGTGGATGCACCAGTCCAAACGTTTCGACTTTGGGCGTGCATTTAAAGTATGTTGCTACGTTTTATCGCTTAGTGTGCTACCAGCTTTTATGTTTGTTGTAGTACCAAGTGATGATTTAAATCGATTCGATTTAATTTTTCAAGGCGTTACCTTTACTGCACTGAGTATATTGGCTTGTTTAATCTGCTCTTGGATTGCACGTAGACCTAAACAATATTATTAATGTGTTTAACTTTAGTCCATTAACTACACTTTTATTAAAGTGAAGAGCTTAACAAAAGAACAAAGTGGGTCTATTTTATCCAATATGTTAATATTTTATATTAATTTCTATTTAGCTCTTTACAAGTTATGTATTTAGCCATATTATTCGCGCCGTGCGGAGAGATGGCAGAGTGGTCGAATGCACCGGTCTTGAAAACCGGCATGGGTTTATAGCCCATCTAGGGTTCAAATCCCTATCTCTCCACCATTATTTAAAAAAACCGCCTTATGGGCGGTTTTTTGCTTTGTGGAGTTTCTAAATGACTAAAGCAACAAACCTACCAACCTCGCAGAAATTAATAAAACATCTTTTATTATGGACGGTATTTGGTTACTGCTATCAAAGTGCTATTAGCTTATTAGTAAAAATGGCTATAGACGCTCAACCAGAGTATCCATTAATTACCGGTTTAATTTATGGTGTTGGTTTTAATGTTTTAGCTGCCCATCTTATTACCAAATACGATAAGCATTGGCCAGTTATTGGCTCTGTTTTTATTGGTTGTATAGGGCTGCTTGTAGTGCCATTTTTACTGTTTGGCGAATCAGGATTACTAACAATGCCTCTACTTGTTGGAATTTTATTCAGTTTGCCGCTTTGTAGTTATATTGTTGGCCTAATTAAGCTAAAACTCAGCAAAAACTAGCCCCAAACGCGGTTTATTTTGTGATAGCATAGTCGCGTCTTTTAACTAACAAAACGTGAAAAACACATTATGTCAGATAATTTTACTACAGATGCTGAAAAAGCAAGTTACGGTATTGGCTTACAAATGGGTGAGCAACTTAAGTCTAATCCTTTTGAAGGCTTAAACCTAAATTCAGTATTTGAAGGCATGAAAGATGCGTACGCTGGTAGCGCATTTCAAGTTGAGATCCCTGAGATCCAAGCTGCATTTGAAAAAATCAACGAAGAGATTCAAGCTCGTCGTGAAGAAGAGTCTAAAGTACTTTCTGCAGAAGGTATTTCATTCTTAGAAGAAAACGCAAAACGTCCTGAAATCACAGTAACTGAGTCTGGTCTTCAATACGAAGTACTAGCAACTGGCGAAGGCGAAAAGCCAACAGCTGAGTCTACAGTACGTGTTGATTACCACGGTACACTTATTAACGGTACTGTGTTTGATAGCTCATACGAGCGCGGTCAACCAGCTGAATTTCCAGTTGGTGGCGTGATCAAAGGCTGGACTGAAGCATTACAAATGATGCCTGTAGGTACTAAATGGCGTATCTACGTTCCTCATGAGCTTGCTTATGGTGAACGTGGCGCAGGTGCTGCAATCGCACCTTTCTCAACGCTTGTATTTGACGTTGAGCTACACGAAATCATTTCTTAAATTAAATTAAATAAATTTTAATTTAAAAGTGTAAAAAGCCGTATTCAATTTGAATACGGCTTTTTTGTGTTTGTAATTTAAGAGTTTTATACCAATTCTCTTAATTAAGTTATCTGTTTTTCGCTAAGAAAATTGTGTCGATAACAAGGTGAAAATTTCGTTGTTTAGTTGTTATCACTAATTGCTCTTGCATTGCTCTACCTCCTGCATCCATGCAGTCGTATATCAGAAATTCTTAACGCAGTTAGCGTCAGGTTTGATCCTTCAAATCGATTAAGTATTATTGCGTATTGATATTATATATTTTAAAAATAAAAAAACCGCATTAATAAAATGCGGTTTGTAAATATATAAACTAAAAACTATCTTTAATTATTAAAAATAACCACGAACACCAAAGCGGAAGTTTCTGCCTGGTAGTGGGGCTTTATCTTTAATAAATGAGCTATGCACAAAGCCTAACTCATCAGTAATGTTATCCACGTTTATATACAGCTGTGCATCTACACCGCCTAAACCTAATTGGTAATTAGCTTGTGCATCAAATAACGTATAGCCGTCCGTTTTTGTTTCAAATGCAGTTACATCGTTTTGATCAAAGTAATGAGTACCCGTCAATGTTAATTGTAAGTCACCTAAATCGTACTGTAACTCAGAGCCTAATTTATTGGCAGGAATACGCGGTAAGTTGCCTTCGTCGTCTTTTAGTTTTGCACGAGTTGAGTCACCAAATACTTTAACCATAGCGCTTGGGGCTACTTGGTAATGTGCGTCAAATTCAATTCCATAAAGCTCTGCGTCTTTACTTGTAAACTGATAAACCGCAACAGCATCGTCATGTGCACCAATAGCTGATTCTAAACCATCTTCTTCATCGTAAACTAAACCCGTATTTTCTTGGAAATAAAAGTTTTTAATATCGTTATAGAAAAAGTTAACGGTGTAACCAAAGTCTCCGCTAAAACGTCTAAAGCTCAAATCTAGGTTTGTTGAGGTTTCTTGCTTAATATTTTCAGGCTCAAAATGCGCTTCATTATCTTCAATGCTGTAACCAAGACCTAGCTCATAAGTGCCAGTTGCAATGTGTAAACCGTTTGATAAAAGCTCTGCCGAAAGTGGTGCTCGTTCTGAATGAGAAATACTTGTTGCAATACTATGACCCGGCCTGTATTGCCAAATGGCACCGGCAGAGGCGCTTAAATTGGTAAAGCTTTCATTATACCCAATGGTCTCTTCGTCGCTATGATCTATTTCTACTTCATCGTGGCTATGTTCGTGTGCCGTGATTTGGCTTTCAATTTTGTAATCTTCTACACGTGCACCAAGCTCTATTGTCACGTCGCCAAATTCACGCTCTTCTAGTAAATATAATGCGTTAGTTGTAGTTACACTCGCGGGTGTAAATGCTTCTTCACCAATTGCATCGTAGTCAGAATCGCTGTAGTGATAGCCCATCATTCCGTGCCAATCAGCAAACTTATGCTCTACATTTAAACGTGCTTCAGTCGTTTTATTTTTAAAAGTAGTACCAATTTCGCCATCTTCAATTTCGCTGTGCAAGTAATCAGTATAGCCAACACGTAGATTGATGGTTTCAATCCAGTTATTATGCAGTGCGTAACTTACAAGCCCTTGCCAGCGATCTTGCTCTAAATGTGCATAAACTGGTTCTTCAGCAGCTTCATCTTCATGTTCTGCATGCTCTTCTTCAGTTTCACCTTCGTGATCGTGATGATGCTCATGCCCAGGAATACCGTAATCAGTATCAATGCTACCGTAAGAAAAACCAATCGTTAAGTGATCGCCAACATAGCTGGTACCAAAGTTAAGTGTTTCGCTATCAATAAAAGTATTTTCTACCGATCTTTCAGTTTCAACATCGCCATCATCGTCGGCAATAGTAAAGGTAGGTGTTTGGTAATCATCGCCGCTGCGCTTAGTACCATCAAAATGAAAGTTAAAGCCTTCATTACCTGTTTCAAGTTTTGCAGCTACGGTGTTTGAATTTGACACCGTATCGTTGCTGTATTCAGCAGCGCCTGTAAGCTCGTCGATGTTGCTAGTAGGAATACGGTTATCAACCACGTTTACAACGCCACCAATTGCACCAGAGCCATAAAGTAGGGTACTTGGACCGCGCAACACTTCAATTTGTTCTGCCGCTAGGCTGTCGCTTGATGTCGCGTGGTCTGGGCCAATACGCGACGCATCGCTGGCATCTAATCCATTTTGTGTGATTTTAACGCGAGGGCCATCTAAACCACGAATAATTGGGCTTGATGATACAGGGCCAAAGTAACTTGCATTTACGCCTGGTAAACCTTTAAGAGTTTCTCCAAGTGTTGGTTTAGATTTATTTCTTAATTCATCACCTGAGAGCACGCTTACTGGCGATATCATTTCTAGGCTGTTCTTATGAAGTGCAGAGGCATAAACAACCACTGTTTCAACCGATGTTGGTTTAAGTGACACAGACAGATTATTTGAAGATTCGGTAACAGTAATACGAGAGTCTATGTAGTTGTCTTTACTAATATGTAATTGGCTGTTTGCATCTATATCGATAGCAAACTCGCCTAAATCATTACTTTTAACGCTTTGGTTTTTGCCATGGACATGGATAGAGGCATTTTTAATTGGTTGATTTTTATCATCCATTACTTTACCAGTAACGGTTGCAGCCAAAGCTGATTGAGAACATAAAACAGAAAAAATAGCAGAGGAGATTAATGTTAACTTTGTCATGGATATATTGGTTCGTGGTTATTATGTTGTGATATAATATAACACCACAAAATTAACGAATCAACAATGTTATAGTATAACTTTGTATTTTGCGATGAATAATCTAAAAATGACGATTAAGCCAATATTATAAAAATTCAAATAATAGGTTTGTGAATAGAAAACTTATCTATTTGACCGAAGAACTCATAGCGCTAGCCGGTAAATCTATGTATTTAATAGCGGCTATCTATCATTATCGCATCTAGTTTATGCTGCGCTCTTGTCTGATTTGTTATATCTACAGATTCAATCATTTCGCATTCGTCGCGGATCATCTCTGAAATAAGGCTAGGGTAGTGGCGGCAGTCTTCTGGGCGGTCGAGGTAAATACTGCAGGTATACATATTTTTAGCGAGAGGATCTTTTTTAGGCGCAATTTCTAAAAATGGGCACACTTGAAGTCTTAAGCCTGTTTTTGGGTCAAACCAAATTTCGTTGTTTTTAACATATTCATAAATTTCGGGGTTAAAGAGCTCCCATAAATCTATTTCCTCTTTCGTTGCGCTTAAATCGCCGCCGCCATATTTAATACAGCATTTACCACACTGGTTGCATTCTTTCATAATTGGCTAATTTAGTTGACTGTTAACGAATTTAAGTTAGTTATTAGTGTAGCACCAAATTTATTATTAACGCTCTACTGAATTTACCTATCCTTTAATTTTTGGGTGTGTAAACAATAGTTAGATACAATAACTTAAGTTAAAACCCTTTGTTACATTTTATATAGTACAGGCTTTATTTAATGGTTTACTCTAAAGGTAGCGAAAAATGTTACAAACCCCGCTTGAGCAACTGTGTGATTGTTAAATGTTGCTGAGCGCGGATACCTAAGTAGGGCGTTATTATGAAAGAGGCTGTCACTAAGTTAAAAACAGAATTTAATGCAAAGTTATTGTATTGGAACAATCTTAAAAGTAGCAAAGCTAAAGCGGCAATCATCCTATTATTTTCAGTTGTCATTGCACTTAAAGTGTTTACGACCATCTTTACGTTGGATTGGGTTGCAAGTTTATTCAGCGTGTAAGTTTACCAAGAGTAATTTCGATAAAGTTTAATCACAGAGTGTTTAACGCCTACGCGATGTTCATTATTAATGTATTATTACGCTATACACCAAATTAAATAAATCAGTTGTTTAAATACGTTTTATAATGACTGTAATGATATATTTTAGCTAAATTGAGTGAGTAAATGAGTTTAGCTGCATTAAAGGATAACCAGTGATGATGAATACAAAAATATACAAAGCGGTACATGATCTAGCAGAAGATTTAATGGCGGCGGCTAACAAAAATAACCGTGAAAAGTTTGAGTCGTTATTTGCTCAATTAAAAGCTATTTGTATTGAAAACGAAAACACCTCAAAAGATCACCCTGTACAATGGGAAACCTTAGCTGATTTTACCGAAGAGTTAGAAGAGGCAATTACTACTTACGAAAAAGCATTAGAAAAGTCGATTGCGATTAATAACAAAGATCATATGTCGTCGGTTTCTTTTTCAATGGCTACATTACAGCTTGAGCTTGGCCAAAAAGATGAAGCTATTAAAAACCTTCAAAATGCTAAAGTCAGCGCCAATAAAATTGAAGACAAAGAGCTTAAAGCTGAAATACACGACCTACTAGAGTCGCTTATTGAAGAAGAAGGTTAAATACATAAAAGCATAACTTATCCATATTAAATGTGATTTTTGTGGATTTAGCTTGAGCTTAATAAAGCGCTGATGGTTTATACCCTCAGCGCTTTTTTATGTTCGCTATAAATACTAAACCAAAAGAAAAGGCTTACTATTGAGCTAGCTTATTCATAAAATCGATAATGTACTTTGCAATTTCTACTGGTTTTTCTTCAACACTAAAGTGCCCTGAATCGAGTAAGTGCAGTTCAGCGTTCGGTATATCTTTTAAGTATGCTTTAGCGCCTGCGGCTATAAACGCAGGATCGTTTTTACCCCATACAATTAACGTTGGTGGTTGGTACTTGCGTAAATAAGCTTGCCACTTTGGATAGTCGAGAAGGTTGTTGTAGTAATCTCGTAGCAATTGAACTTGAATTACTCTATCGGATTTGGTTTGTAAAAAGTGAAGATCGTGCGTCCAGCTATCTGGGCTCATCACTTCTGGGTTACTTTGTACGTCTCGTAAATACTGCTTATTAATAATGGCTTGTTCAGACGTGAACGAATAAATTTTATCTTGCTGAGCTTTCGAACTATCTTCATTCGCGGCTTTAAAAAATGCTTGCCTCGGTAGGGTTAGCCCCTCTAAATACGCATTACCATTTTGTACAATAAGTGCATCAAGTTTATTAGGATTATTTAACAACATTCTAAAGCCTACAGGTGCTCCAAAGTCTTGTATATATAGGCTGTAGCGCTTTACTTTAAGCGTTGTTAGTAACCCTTCAACGTATTGAGCTAGTAATTCAAAAGTATATTTTTGAGTTTCTGGGTTTGGGCGTTCGCTGTATCCTGAGCCTAAATAATCGGGTGCAATTACATGATAACGACCTGATAAAAGCGGGATCAATTCTCGGTAGCTGTGTGAAGACGACGGATAGCCATGTAAAAGCACAATGGTTTGCTTATGCTGGATGCCAGCTTCTCGGTAAAATACCTTTTTACCGTTTACATTTGCATATTTGTAAGTGGTTTTTGAAGGCCATACAGCATCAGCGGCATATACTTGAACGGTAAACGTAGATATTGAAACTAATAAAAACACAATAAATGAGACGATGTGAGCAGGTTTTACTTTAAGATTTTTTTGTATATCTGGGTGCATAAGTAAACTCGTTATTTTTGGTAATGACGCTTTATTAATTTACCAGACCCGTTATTTACACAATTGTATTCAGATAATAACGTTGTAGTTTCACAGCAAAGAAGTGTACAGCAGGAGTAAGTGCAGCTTTGGACCTTACAAGATACTTATGAGCCAACAGTGGGCTAGGGCGTTAGCTCTTTATTGGCCGCTTTTTTGTATTTGAAATAGCTTATTAAATAAACGGCTATTGGAATCGTTGGGCTTAAAAATATGTGAGGATGAAAATAGATACCACGTTCGTCATATAGAAACACATATAACACGACCGCAAACGTTGAAGGTAAGGGGAAGATGATTGCGCCGTGCCCAACAGCAGCAAATAGTGTCCACGAGAAAACACTAGGCCAAAGCACTGCTCTGATGTAAGCACCTTTATTAGTCGCTTTAGCCTTTTTAGCGTAATTACGTGAAACAAAATAAGATATTACCGTTGGAAACAAAGTTAAAATGATACTTAGCAGTATAAGCATAGTGATTCAATTCCTTTTGATATTATTTGCATAACACAGTTTTTCACAATGTGTTAATTGGTTTGAGTTAATACCGTTTTTAAAGCAGCAATTTGCTTAATTTCATCAGCTGTTAATGCTTGATATAACCTAGGATAGGGCCAACCATAGTCCCATCTGAAAGTCGATGGTATATAAGGGCTGCCACCAAATCGAACTCCAGCAAGCATAAGGTTCGCTATACTCGTTTCGCCGGCTTCAATAACACATTGTTGCAAGGCTTTATCTGCTTCTAAACGTTGCCAATAAGTGCCACCTTGCCAGTAGGCGTAGTCGTGCGCTTTACAACATGCAAGCCACAACTTTTTATCTTTTGTCGTGCCGTCCGGAAAAGCACTACAGCCATCTGATGTGAACGGTTTTATATTTTCAGCATTTGCTGTATTACTTAATATGACCAGTAAGACAATGGGACTGAAACGCATTATTTTCATGCGAAAGAGTGTATTAGTAAAATTATACATGATTTTAAGTGTTACTGTTTTAGTTACAAATAATAACACTTTAAAAAGTATAAAAAAGGTTTTTACTGTTTATAGACTGGTTATGTTTATATGATAATTTTGATTTAGAGCTTTTTGTTTAGATACTCTATGCGTTCTATTTTCTTCGCTAGTTGCGAGGTGTTAATACTAAAAGTGCTGGTTAAAAAACTTACTACAATATTAGATTAAGGTTTACACATGGTGTGTTGCATTTGTACTTTAGGAGAGGAGCTGTGCTAGAACAAATAGAAAATTGGATTGACGCTACAAATTTAAAATACAGTAGTCAAAAAGTGAGTTGTGATAAATTCAGTAATGAATTTTATGGGTTTTATCCTACCGAGTTTTTAAAAAACGCGTATTACGTTGTTGTAGACCAAATACCAAAGCCAGACTTTGCGGGTCTGCGAGAAATGGGCCTAGGTGATTTTGTCGATATGGACGCGGCGGGTATAACGTATAAAAATACTTATTATATACTTCCCCACGTCGCTACTAATTTAAGGGTCCATTTTCATGAACTTGTTCATGTTGCGCAGTGGCTTGAGCTTGGCGCTAACGCATTTATGCTTCGTTACATTAGTGAAATTCAACGAGAGGGATATCACCATGCTCCGCTCGAAAAGATGGCATACGCGCTTGATGATCAATTTGCTAGTCGTGGTAAAAAAATAGATGTGCCAAAATATGTAACTCATACTCTGTAATTAGCGCAGAATTTTAAAGGAATTTATATGAACAAAACGTTAGGATGCTTTTTTACTTTAATGTGTATTGATGCACAAGCTGTAACGTTTGAAGAAGGTATAGTATCAGCCTTACTCGAGCGAACAAAACACAATATTACCTACGATGGGGCTTATCACTCAATTGCTTACCCAGGTGGTGATGTGCCTAAAAATATTGGGGTATGTACCGACGTTATAATCAGAAGTTACAGAAAGTTAGGTATCGACTTACAGAAACTCGTGCATGAAGACATGCAAAAAAACTTTGTACTGTATCCATCTAAACGTATTTGGGGTTTAGCTAAGCCTGATAGAAATATAGACCACCGACGTGTACCAAATTTACAAGCTTACTTTGAGCGCCATGCAAACGTATTAAGTAAATCCAGTAAGGTGAGTGATTATAAAACCGGCGATATAGTAACGTGGATGTTATCAGGTAATTTACCTCATATAGGTATGGTGATTAATGAGTTATCTCAAGATACGGGTAACCCACTTATTGTGCATAATATAGGGCGTGGTCCGCAAAAAAGCGATATGCTTTTTGATTACAAAATTACCGGGCATTACCGGTTTGTT
The DNA here is from genome assembly GCF_015864715.1 of Pseudoalteromonas sp. NZS71. Taxonomy (NCBI): domain Bacteria; kingdom Pseudomonadati; phylum Pseudomonadota; class Gammaproteobacteria; order Alteromonadales; family Pseudoalteromonadaceae; genus Pseudoalteromonas; species Pseudoalteromonas sp. NZS71. Next base: position 110,182 of record NZ_JADYWS010000006.1, read on the forward strand.
CCACACTATTGATAAGTTTAATAAACGATAGATGTAAGTATTAATTTTATTTCAGATCAATACTTACATTGCCATTAGGCTTGCAGCAGCACAGGAGTATTTCGCCTTCGCGCACAAACGCAAGTGGCTCTTCGTTATATTCAACACTACCTGACACTAACGTTGCCCTACAAGCGCCGCAGTAACCTTCACGGCATTGGAATGCGACGTCTATTTTCATGGATTCTAAGCACTGTAAAAGAGAAGGGCAGCCAGCGGTAAATTCTATACACTGGCTGTTTTCTGCAAGCGTTATGCTTGCAGTAGACTTGTCACTCATTATAAATCAAAATCACCAAATTCTGATGCATCAACTTGAGAGTCTATTTGACCAACAAGGTATGAGCTAATTTCTGCTTCTTGCGGTGCTACTTGCACGTTATCAGACACTAACCACGAGTTTATCCATGGGATAGGGTTACTGTTATTTTCAAACTGTGCTGGCAAGCCAATGGCAGTCATACGTGCATTAGTAATGTATTCAACGTACTGACATAAAATATGCTTATTTAAGCCAATCATTGAACCATCTTTAAATAAATACTCAGCCCACTCTTTTTCTTGCTCTGCAGCATCAACAAACATTTTAATCGCTTCGTCGCGGCACTGAGCTGCAACAATCGCCATTTCAGGGTCGTCTTTACCGTCTTGCATAATGTTTAAAATATGCTGAGTACCCGAAAGGTGAAGTGCTTCATCGCGCGCAATAAGCTTGATGATTTTAGCGTTACCTTCCATTAGTTCACGCTCAGCAAACGCAAACGAACATGCAAAGCTTACGTAAAAGCGAATCGCTTCAAGAATATTTACCGACATCATAGCCAGGTAAAGTTTCTTTTTAAGCTCAAACAAATTCACGATAACAGTTTTACCGTTAATCTCGTGTTTGCCTTCACCGTATAAGTTGTAAAGCGATACAGAGTTAATTAAGTCATCGTAGTATTTAGTTACGGCATCAGCACGTTCGCTAATTTTATCGTTGCTAACAATGTCATCAAAAATAAGTTCAGGTGCTTGTGTTACGTTACGGATAATATGCGTGTATGAGCGGCTGTGAATTGTTTCACTGAACGCCCACGTTTCTATCCATGTTTCAAGCTCTGGTAGCGATACAATAGGGAGTAGGGCAACGTTTGGCGAACGGCCTTGTACGCTATCAAGCAAAGTTTGGTATTTTAAGTTACTTAAAAATATATGCTTTTCGTGATCGGGTAACGCTTGAAAGTCTAAACGGTCTTTACTTACATCTACTTCCTCAGGACGCCAAAAGAAAGACAGTTGCTTCTCGATTAATTTTTCAAAAATTGGGTATTTTTGTTGGTCGTAACGAGATACGTTTACAGTTTGGCCAAAAAACATTGGCTCTTGCATTTGGTTATTATGGTTTCGGCTAAAAGTAGTATAAGACATGTTTATCACTCAAAAAACTATCAGAAAAAGCGGGCTAAATGCCCGCTTAAAATAAAAATCAGCAGTTATATTTTACACGCGCCGCCTTCACAATCATCATCTTCCACTTCTGGAGTATCTTCTTGCATATCTGAGGCACCATCACGAGTATTGTGGTAGTACAAGGTTTTAACACCTAGTTTGTACGCGCTTAGTAAGTCTTTTAATAAGACTTGCATAGGTACTTTACCGCCTTCGAACTTGTTTGGATCATAATTTGTATTTGCAGAAATTGTTTGGTCTACAAATTTTTGCATTATACCAACAAGCTGCAAGTAACCATCGTTTGATGGAATGTCCCACAGTAGCTCGTATTGATCTTTTAAACGCTCATACTCAGGAACAACTTGCTTTAAAATACCGTCTTTACTTGCTTTAACGCTAATATGTCCACGTGGTGGTTCAATACCATTTGTTGCATTAGAGATTTGCGACGATGTTTCTGATGGCATTAACGCACTTAGTGTTGAGTTACGCATACCGTGCTCTTTAATATTTGCACGTAGTGTATCCCAATCAAGATGAAGTGGCTCATCACAAATTTTATCTAAATCACGTTTGTACGTATCTGTTGGCATAATGCCTTGTGAATACGTTGTTTCGTTAAACTTAGGACAGGCGCCACGCTCTTTAGCAAGCTCGTTTGATGCTTTCATCAAGTAGTATTGAATCGCTTCAAAGGTTTTATGTGTTAATGCATTTGCGCTGCCATCTGAATAACGTTTACCGTTTTTAGCTAGGTAGTATGCGTAGTTAATCACGCCTATACCTAACGTTCGACGACCCATAGTTGCATTTTTAGCAGCCGGTACTGGGTAGTCTTGGAAATCAAGTAAGTTATCAAGTGCGCGTACTGCAAGTTCAGCTAGCTCTTCGAGCTCATCAAGTGATTCTATTGCACCTAAGTTAAACGCAGACAGTGTACAAAGGGCAATTTCGCCTTCTTCGTCATTTACGTTATTAAGTGGCTTAGTTGGCAATGCAATTTCTAAACATAAGTTAGATTGGCGAATAGGCGCAACTTTAGCAATGAACGGGCTGTGTGTATTACAGTGATCCACATTTTGTAAATAAATACGACCTGTACTTGCACGCTCTTGCGCAAACATAGAGAAAAGCTCAATCGCTTTAATGCGTTTTTTACGAATCGATTCGTCTTGTTCGTATTTTACGTAAAGCGCGTCAAACTCAGCTTGATCTTCAAAAAATGCATCGTAAAGGCCTGGCACATCTGATGGGCTAAATAACGTAATGTAGTCGTCTTTAATTAAACGAGAGTACATTAGTTTATTAAACTGTACGCCGTAATCTAGGTGACGAACACGGTTGTCGTCTACACCACGGTTATTTTTAAGTACAAGTAGGTTTTCTACTTCTAAATGCCAAAGCGGGTAGAATAATGTTGCAGCGCCGCCACGTACACCACCTTGCGAACAACTTTTAACAGCTGTTTGAAAGTGCTTATAAAAAGGAATACAACCTGTGTGGTACGCTTCGCCGTTACGAATATGGCTACCTAGCGCACGAATACGACCAGCGTTAATACCAATACCTGCACGCTGTGAAACATATTTAACAATAGCTGACGACGTTGCATTGATTGAATCAAGGCTGTCGCCACATTCAATTAATACACACGAGCTAAACTGGCGAGTAGGTGTACGTACACCCGACATAATTGGCGTTGGTAGAGATATTTTAAATAACGATACTGCGTCGTAAAAGCGCTTAATGTAAGAAACGCGTGTTTCACGTGGGTAGTCAGAGAATAAGCTCGCTGCTACTAAAATATATAAAAACTGTGCACTTTCGTAGATTTCACCCGATACACGGTTTTGAACGAGATACTTACCTTCAAGCTGTTTTACAGCCGCGTAGCTAAAGTTAAGATCGCGAGAATGATCAAGATATGCATCAAGCTCGTCTAATTCTTGTTCTGTGTAATCTACTAATAAGTGAGCATCGTAGCGTTTATCGCCAACCATTTTTGTTACGTGGTCAAATAAACGTGGTGGCTCAAATTGACCGTACGCTTTTTTACGTAAATGGAATACAGCTAAACGTGCAGCTAAGTATTGATAATCAGGCGATTCTTTTGAAATCTGATCCGCTGCTGCTTTAATGATGGTTTCGTGAATGTCTTTAGTACGAATACCGTCGTAAAACTGAATGTGCGATTTTAATTCAACTTGCGAAACCGAAACGTTGCTTAAACCTTCGGCGGCCCATTCAATAACGCGATGGATCTTATCCAGATCAAGAGGCTCTTTGCGCCCATCACGTTTGCTTACAGATAACTGTTGGTTCATAGATTTGCCTGTATTCCTTGGGAATTATGTATTTTGACCAATGTTTATGCCTCGCCGAAGCAAGGTAGATACTCGTTTTGTATAAATTTAATTAAATTGGAGAATTTAATTGAATAACATTTGGCCACAATATCTGGTGCTGTTCAATTTAATGATCACAAGATAGTGTGGTCTGAGTTGTTTTGCAAGAGGTAGAATTGTGTCTATTATCTGATAATGAGGAGATATAGCCTTTGTGTTAGTAGACACTCACCTTCGAACAATCATTTAAGATGAAATATGCAAAAATCAACTAATGATCTACTAAATTTGCGTATTTTAAAAATAAATTTTGACTGCTTTTTTTATCATCAGGCTTTGCGTGAAAATTGACTCAATCACAATATATAGTGTTTATTAATTAACATAGCACTATATATGGTTGAATCGAATTTTTGTACAGGGTATATGGTTGTAATATATAAGATTGAGGCAAGGTAAGTTTTTCAGATATAGTTATACTGGAATGTAAGATATAAAAATGGGCTAAAAATTAGCCCATTTAAATTTATACTACGAGCAAACTACCCAGTGTAATAATTTTAAAAACAATCATTATTACACTCTCTGAAATTTCTATAGAAATATTGAGTTTCAACTTTAGTTATCCTAAATCTGAGTTAGTCACTTGCCGACAATATAAGAATCAGTTACGCTCAAACTTCCACACTTGGGCGCTTTCCTAAAATTTTAGCAAGTGTCTTTGCTAACATCATATTCAAACCTTGGGTATGATGTTAGCCCCTCCACCTAGTTGAAATATCAATTCCATCAAAGTGTTAATAAAACTTTAATGTGGTCTGAGTTGTTTTGCAAGGGACATAATTGCCCCTGTTTGTGGATAACTTTAGGATAACGCATTTGTGTTAGTAGAGACTCACCTTCGAACAATCAATTAAGTTGAAATATGCAAAAATCAATTAGTGATCTGCTAAATTTACGCATTTTAAAAATAAATTCTGACTGCTTTTTTTATCAGCAAGCTTTGTGTGAAAGCTAACAAAACCACAGCATATAGTGTTTGATAATTAAAATAGCACTATATATGGTTAAAACCATCAATTGGGCTTTGCCAGTTAAAATCAGCATTCCAGCTGTTGGCTTCATCAATACTTGGGATGTAACCCCAAAGTGCCGTTGCGGTATGCATACCTGCCGCTTTGCCTGCTTGTATGTCACGCTGTGCATCACCAATGTATAAACAACGGCTTGGTTCTACCTGCATAAGCTTTGCACAATGTAGCAGTGGTAAAGGTGATGGCTTAGCTTCAGCTAATGTGTCGCCACTTATTACTACACTGACATTTTTTAATGCGGGAATAGCTGCCACTAAAGGATCGGTTAAAAACCCTGGTTTATTAGTCATGATCCCCCATTTGATCTTTTTCTGATCAAGGGCGATAAGTAACGATTCAACTCCGCTGAAGCAACGTGTGTGATTTGCTATGTTTGTGGCGTACTCGTCAACTAATTGCTTTATAAGCTCGCTTTGGGGTTGTTTAGCCCATAATTCTTTAAAACCAGCCTCTAATAATGCGCCTGCGCCGTTAGATGCCGCAGGACGGTATATATCACTACTAACAGGTTCTATTTTATTGCTAATAAGAACTGCGTTTAAAGCGGCACCTAAATCATCAGCGGTGTCGAGTAGGGTGCCGTCTAAATCAAATAAAAATGCATCGTACTCAATAAGGGGTAGGGGGGCTTGAGAGTTAGCCATTAAGCTAACTTCTCAAAATAAAGTATGTAATTTACGCTAACGTCACTATTGAGCGTATATTGCTTTGATAGTGGGTTATAAGAAAGCCCTGTGCTTGCACGAACTTTTAAACCGGCTTGCTCTGCCCATGCAATAAGTTGTGCAGGCTTTATAAACTTTTTATGGTCGTGTGTACCTTCAGGCACCATTTTTAAGAGTTTTTCAGCGCCAACAATCGCGTATAAATATGCTTTAGGTGTTTTGTTCAGGGTTGAAAAAAACACGTCCGCGCCTGGTTTGGCAAGTGCAGCTACAGCATGAATGATAGATGCTGGGTCGGGAACGTGCTCAAGCATTTCCATACACGTTATTACATCAAAGCGCTCAGGGTACTGTGTTGCAAACTCTTCTGCAGGCACTTTTATATAATCTACATTTACGCCAGTTTCTAAACTGTGCAACTTAGCAACAGTTAAAGGTTCTTGGCCCATATCGATGCCAGTTACTTTTGCACCCATACGCGCCATGCTTTGGCTTAAAATACCGCCGCCACAGCCAACGTCGAGTGTTTCTTTATCGAATAAGCCTTGCGTTTTGTTTGCTATAAAGTCTAAACGTAACGGGTTAATTTCGTGAAGAGGTTTGAATTCTCCGTCTAGGTCCCACCAACGCTCAGCGATGGCTTCAAATTTTGCTATTTCTGCGTGATCTACATTTTGATGTTCGGTCATAAAATACTTCCTCGTCAATCTGAGGCCATTATATAGGGCTAAATTGATAAATCGCAAAGTTTTGCGCCTGTAAATTAAAATTAATTGTGATAGCATGGCTGTTAGAAATAATAACAATACTCTTAATACCCAATACCGGGTTGTTGAGAGCTGATACTGAAGGAATGTGATATCAAATGACTGATCTCGCCAATGAAATTCTGCCAGTCAATATTGAAGACGAGTTAAAAAACTCCTACTTAGATTACGCAATGAGCGTAATAGTAGGACGTGCATTACCAGACGTACGTGACGGCTTAAAACCTGTTCATCGCCGCGTTTTGTTTGCAATGAACGAGCTTAGTAATGACTGGAACAAGCCTTACAAAAAATCGGCCCGTGTGGTCGGTGACGTAATCGGTAAATACCATCCACACGGCGACAGTGCAGTTTATGACACGATAGTTCGTATGGCTCAGCCATTCTCACTACGTTATATGCTTGTAGATGGCCAAGGTAACTTCGGTTCGGTTGATGGTGATTCAGCAGCGGCAATGCGTTATACAGAAGTACGTATGGCAAAAATGTCGCATGAGTTATTAGCCGATCTTGAAAAAGAAACGGTTGATTTCGTTCCTAACTACGATGGCACTGAGTTCATCCCTGACGTGTTACCTACGAAAGTCCCTAATTTATTAGTGAATGGTTCGTCGGGTATTGCAGTAGGTATGGCTACAAATATACCACCACATAACTTAACTGAAGTTGTGAACGGTTGTTTGGCACTTATTCAAAATCCTGATTTAACTATTTTAGAGTTAATGGATTATATCCCTGGTCCTGATTTCCCTACGGCTGCAATTATCAACGGTAAAAAAGGCATTGAACAAGCCTATTTAACTGGCCGTGGTAAAGTGTACATGCGTGCACGCGCCGACGTCGAAACCGATGAAAAAACAGGCCGTGAAACAATCATCGTTCACGAAATTCCTTATCAAGTTAATAAAGCCCGTTTAATTGAAAAAATTGCTGAGCTTGTTAAAGATAAGAAAATTGAAGGTATTAGTGCACTACGTGATGAATCAGATAAAGACGGTATGCGTATCGTTATTGAAATTAAACGTGGTGATGTAGGCGAAGTTATTTTAAATAACTTGTATTCACAAACTCAGTTACAAACTGTGTTTGGTATGAATATGGTTGCATTAATTAACAACCAACCTAAGTGTTTTAATCTAAAAGAAATGCTTGAAGAGTTTATTATTCACCGCCGTGAAGTAGTAACTCGCCGTACCGTGTTTGATTTACGCAAAGCGCGTGACCGTGCTCATACGCTTGAAGGTTTAGCAATTGCGCTTGCAAACATTGACCCAATTATCGAGCTTATTCGTAAATCACCTACACCTGCTGAAGCTAAAATTGCTTTAACTGCACGTCCGTGGGAATTAGGTCATGTACAAGGTATGCTTGAAAAAGCAGGCGAAGATAATGTAGCCCGTCCAGATTGGCTTGCTGATGATTTAGGTATTCGCGACGGTCAATACTATATTTCTGAGCAACAAGCTCAAGCAATTCTAGATTTGCGTTTACACAAGCTTACTGGTCTTGAACACGAAAAAATCTTAACTGAATATCAAGCGTTATTAGAGTTAATTGCTGAGCTACTTTATATTTTGGCAACACCTGAGCGTTTAATGGAAGTTATTCGTGACGAACTAGTTGAAATTAAAGCGCAGTATGGCGACGAACGTCGTACTGAGATCAATGCAGCGGCTCACGATATCAGCCTTGAAGACTTAATTACCGAAGAAAACGTTGTTGTAACGCTTTCTCACGAAGGGTATGTGAAGTATCAGGCATTGTCTGATTACGAAGCACAGCGTCGTGGTGGTAAAGGTAAGTCAGCAACGAAGATGAAAGATGAAGATTTCATTGAACGTCTGTTAGTTGCAAATACACACGATACTATTTTATGTTTCTCTACGGCCGGTCGTTTATATTGGCTTAAAGTGTATCAGTTACCACTAGCAAGTCGTGCAGCGCGCGGTAAGCCAATTGTTAACTTGTTACCACTTGAAGCTGATGAACGTATTACTGCTATATTGCCAGTACGCGAGTACGCAGAAGATAAATATATCTTTATGGCAACTGCATTCGGTACAGTTAAGAAAACACCATTAACGGCTTACAGTCGTCAACGTGCAAGCGGTATTATTGCTGTTAACTTAAATGATGGCGATAGCTTGATTGGTGTTGATATTACCGATGGTAGCAACGAAATTATGTTGTTCACTGATGCAGGTAAAGTTGTACGGTTCAAAGAAGCTGAAGAAACAACAGTTGTTGATGAAAACGGTAACCCAGTATTAGACGAAGAAGGTAACCCTGAGATTCGCTTCAAAGGTGTTCGCCCAATGGGTCGTACTGCTACAGGTGTTCGTGGTATTAAAATGCCAGACGAGCAACGCGTAGTATCGTTAATTGTACCAAAAACTGACGGTGCTATTCTAACGGTAACTGAAAATGGTTACGGTAAGCGTACACAACTTGAAGATTACCCATCTAAGAGTCGTGCAACACAAGGTGTTGTATCAATTAAGGTGAGTGAACGTAACGGCGCTGTTGTTGGTGCTGTGCAAGTTGATGACAACGATGAAATAATGATTATTTCGAATCGTGGTACCTTAGTACGAACTCGCGTTAATGAAGTTTCAACGGTTGGACGTAACACACAAGGTGTTATTTTGATCAGAACTATTGACGGAGAGCAAGTAGTTGGTTTACAACGTATAGAAGAGATTGAAGTTACAGAAAGTGACTTAATTGATATTGAAGACGTTGAAACAGTAGATACGGTTATTGATGAAGTAGCGGATGATAATCCTCCTTCAGAATAATTGATATTGAAAAAGCGGCCTTGGCCGCTTTTTTTAATGTTGTTGAAAAAAATTAATAGGGTGTGAAATTATACTCATACCAATTCGCTTAATTAAGAGATCTATTTTGAGGGTGGAAAAACGTGTTGATAGCTAGGCAAAAAATTCGCTATTTAGTTGTTCTAAATGAGAATTTTTTAACGCAAGTAGCGACACGTTTAGCCCCGCAAAATGATTAAGTATTATTGCGGATTGGTATTATTCATTAAATTTTAAAGGTTTAGCGGATTGGTATTAAATGTTCATGCTTAGTAGTTAAATTACTGGAATGAGGCAAAGGTAATGAGTAAATATAATTTTTGTGCGGGGCCAGCTATGCTTCCGCAAGCGGTTATGAAAAAAGCGCAAAAAGAGTTTCTAGATTGGCAAGACCTAGGTGTGTCTGTGATGGAGATTAGCCATCGTAGTAAAGAGTTTTTAGCGCTTACAGCTAAATGTGAAGCTAGCCTTCGTCGCCTAATGAATATTAGTGATGAATTTGAAGTGCTGTTTATGCATGGTGGTGGTCGTGGCCAGTTTAGTGCTGTGCCATTAAACTTACACCAAGAAGGCAAAACAGCGTTTTATTGCGAGAATGGCGTATGGTCGAAAAGCGCCAGAGATGAAGCGAATAAGTTTACTCAAACGTCTTTTACGGATGTCCGTAATGATGCTGATGGTGAGTTTTCAATTAAAGACGTTGCTGACTGGGAATTACCAGAAGACGCTGCGTACATCCACTATTGCCCTAATGAAACTGTCGATGGCTTAGAGATTTTTGATGTACCAAGCCACCCAACAGCTCCGATTATTGCTGATATGTCTTCAACTATTTTATCGCGTGAGATAGACGTTAATAAATTTGATTTGATTTACGCTGGTGCGCAAAAAAATATCGGTCCATCGGGCATATCAATTGTTATTGTTCGTAAAACATTACTTGAGCGCGAAGGTTTGCCAAAGCCCGGTATTTTAGATTACGCACTTGAAGCAAAGCAGGGCAGTATGTTTAATACCCCACCTACCTTTGCTTGGTATTTAGCGGCTGAAGTATTTGAATGGCTTGAAAGCAATGGTGGGGTAAAAGCCATGGAAGCACAAAATATTGCTAAAGCAAATTTACTGTATGATTTTATCGATAACTCAGATTTTTATTCAAATATAGTCGCTAAACATTGCCGCTCACGCATGAATGTTCCATTTTGGTTAAACGATGAAAGCTTAAATAGCAAATTTGTTGCTCAATCAAACGAGGCCGGTTTACTTGCACTTGAAGGTCACAGAATTGTGGGCGGTATGCGCGCAAGTATTTATAACGCTATGCCTCTTGAAGGTGTTCAAGCACTTGTAGATTTTATGGCTGCATTTGCAAAGGAGCACAGCTAATGGAGCAGCTCCGTTTAGAACCTATTTCTAAAGTAAATGGCACGGTAACCCTACCAGGTTCAAAGAGTCTATCGAACAGAATTTTATTATTAGCAGCACTGGCAAACGGTACCACCGTTGTAGAAAACTTACTTGATAGTGACGATATACGCCATATGCTGGGTGCTTTAAAGTTATTAGGTGTAAATGTAACTTTAAATGATGAACACACTGTAGCGACCGTAGAGGGAGTTGGTGGTGTGTTTAATACACCTACTGAGCCCTTGTTTTTAGGTAATGCAGGTACTGCTTACAGACCTTTAACGGCTGTACTTGCTGCCGTTGCTGGTGAGTATGAGCTAATTGGCGAGCCACGTATGGAAGAGCGTCCGATAGGTCACTTGGTTGATGCTCTACAAGCGCTTGGTGGTGATGTTACCTATACAAAACACAAAGACTATCCACCACTTAAAATTGTAGGTGGTCAAATAAAAGGTGGTGAGGTTGAAATTGACGGTAGTATTTCAAGTCAATTTTTAACGGCTCTATTAATGGCAGCGCCATTATTTAGCGGTGATACAACGATAACTATTAAAGGTACTTTAGTATCTAAACCTTATATTGATATTACGCTTGATGTAATGGCACGTTTTGGTGTTAATGTTGAACACAGTGATTATGCAACTTTTAAAGTTAAAGGTGGTCAACAGTATCAATCACTCGAACGAATTATGGTTGAAGGCGATGCATCTTCTGCTTCTTACTTTGTTGCTGCGGCTGCAATTGCTGGCGGCGAGATTGAAATTAAAGGCGTGGGTGCTAAATCAGTTCAAGGTGATATAGGCTTTGCTAAAGTAATGGAGCAAGTAGGCGCGAAAATCGATTGGTATGATGAGCGTTTAGTTGTTCGCAAAGGCGAATTAAAAGGCGTAGATATTGACGCTAATGCAATTCCTGATGCTGCTATGACCCTTGCAACTGTTGCTCTTTTCGCTAAAGGCCCAACTGCCATTCGTAACATTTATAACTGGCGAGTAAAAGAAACAGACCGTTTATATGCGATGGCAACTGAGCTTAGAAAAGTAGGTGCAGAAGTGGTAGAAGGGCATGACTTTATAGAAATTACACCGCCTAAACACTTCAACGATGTAGCAATAGACACTTACGACGATCACCGTATAGCCATGTGTTTTGCAATGGTTGCCGTTGGTGGAAAGCCAATAACGATTAATGATCCAAAGTGTACCTATAAAACATTTCCTACATTTTTCAATGTTTTAGCGTCAGTCAGTGAATAAGCTAATTAGAAGTAATTACAAAAGTTACACACTAATAGCAGATATATTTTAATAACTGACGTATAATGTCGCGGTTTATTTAGGTGTGCATTGCAGGAGGTTTTAAATGCAGGCGTTATTAATGCCCGTGATCACCGTTGATGGCCCAAGTGGTTCAGGTAAAGGAACTGTTTGTCGCTTGTTAGCCGACAAGTTAGGGTGGGATGTATTAGATAGCGGTGCGATTTATCGCGTTTTATCTTTAGCTGCACTTCATCACCAAATTGCATTAGACAATGAAGAAGGGCTTGTCCCTCTTGCTGCAAATTTAGATGTGCAGTTTTTGGTAGATAGCCAAACTAATGCAGGAAAAGTTATTTTAGAAGGCGAAGATGTAACTACTACTATTCGTAATGAAGAAGTAGGCGCTGCAGCATCAAAAGTTGCAGCATTACCTCGCGTTCGTGAAGCGTTATTACGTCGCCAGCGTGCATTTCGCACTGAAAACGGCTTAATTGCCGATGGCCGTGATATGGGCACTGTGGTTTTTCAAGATGCGCCGTTAAAAATATATTTAACAGCAAGTGCAGAAGAGCGTGCTCGTAGACGCTTTGTTGAGTTGAATACGCGCGGTCTTGATGTTACACTAAGTGGTCTATTACAGGACATTCAAGCTCGTGACGAGCGCGATATGAATCGTGCCGTTGCTCCGCTTGTACCTGCAGAAGATGCTATTGAGCTTGATACTAGCGAACTCAATGCACAGCAAGTGTTTGATAAAGTAATAACTTTATTAGATATTGCAATCTCTGAAGGTAAGCTTCCTAAACGAAGCTAAAACACATTTTATGCGCCAGCAGGATGCCAGTGCTATTTTAACAACCCCATGCAGCATGGTTGCTTATTGGTATAATATATAGAGACGTATATTCGTATGTCAGAAAATTTTGCGCAGTTATTTGAAGAAAGCTTAAAGGGTTTTGAAGCAGAGCAAGGCTCTATCGTTAAAGGTACAGTAATCTCAATCGAGAACAACATTGTACTTGTAGATGCTGGTCTTAAATCAGAAAGTGCTATCCCTGCTGAGCAGTTCAAAAATGCTGCTGGTGAACTTGAAGTTGCTGTTGGCGACGAAGTAGATGTTGCACTAGATGCAATTGAAGACGGTTTCGGTGAAACTATACTTTCTCGTGAGAAAGCTAAGCGTCACGAAGCATGGATCCGTCTTGAGAAAGCATGTGAAGAGCAAGAGACTGTTACTGGTGTTATCAACGGTAAAGTTAAAGGCGGTTTCACAGTTGAAGTTGATTCAATCCGTGCTTTCCTACCTGGTTCACTTGTTGATGTTCGTCCAGTACGTGACACAACTCACCTTGAAGGCAAAGAGCTTGAATTTAAAGTAATCAAGCTTGACCAAAAACGTAACAACGTTGTTGTTTCACGTCGTGCAGTTATCGAATCTGAAAACTCACAAGAACGTGAAGAGCTTCTTGCTAACCTTGTTGAAGGCCAAGAAGTTAAAGGTATCGTTAAGAACCTTACTGACTACGGTGCATTCGTTGACCTTGGTGGTGTTGATGGTCTACTACACATTACTGATATGGCTTGGAAGCGTGTTAAGCACCCTTCAGAAATCGTTAATGTTGGCGACGAAATCGCAGTTAAAGTTCTAAAATTCGACAAAGATAAAACTCGTGTATCTCTAGGCCTTAAACAGCTTGGTGAAGATCCATGGGCAGCTATCGCTGGTCGTTACCCAGAAGGTTCTAAACTTTCTGGTCGTGTTACTAACCTTACAGATTACGGCTGTTTCGTGGAAATCGAAGAAGGCGTTGAAGGTTTAGTACACGTTTCTGAAATGGATTGGACTAACAAAAACATCCATCCTTCAAAAGTTGTTAGCTTAGGCGACACTGTTGAAGTTATGGTTTTAGAAATTGACGAAGAACGTCGTCGTATTTCTCTTGGTCTTAAGCAATGTATTGCTAATCCTTGGCAGGAATTTGCTCGTCTACAAAACAAAGGCGATCAAGTTACTGGTAAGATCAAATCAATCACTGACTTCGGTATCTTTATCGGTCTTGACGGTGGTATTGACGGTCTTGTACACCTTTCAGACATTTCTTGGAATACACCTGGCGAAGAAGCTGTACGTGAATTCAAGAAAGGCGACGAAATCACTGCTATCGTATTGCAAGTTGACCCAGAGCGTGAACGTATCTCTCTAGGTGTTAAGCAAATCGAAGCTGACCCATTCAATAACTACCTTGATGCAAACAAAAAAGGTGCTATTGTTAAAGGTAAAGTGACTGAAGTTGATGCGAAAGGCGCAACTGTTGAACTTATCGAAGGCGTTGAAGGTTACATCCGTGTAGCTGATATCGCTCAAGAACGCGTTGAAGATGCAACTACTGTTGTTTCTGTAGGCGACGAGATTGAAGTTAAATACGTTGGTGTTGATCGTAAGAACCGCACTTTAAGCTTATCTGTAAAAGCTCTTTTCGAAGCAGAAGAGAAAGAAGTACTAGAGAAGCTTAAGAAAGAAGAGCCAGTGTTTGAAAACGCAATGGCAGCTGCTTTCGCAAATGCACAAAAAGACTAATATATAATTAGTTTTTAGTTGGAAGGGCATTTTTTGCCCTTCCTATATCTCTTTTTAAGGAAACGCTATGACTAAGTCAGAACTGATAGAAACACTTGCGGAACAACACGCACACGTTCCAGTGAAAGATGTTGAGAATGCTGTAAAAGAAATTCTTGAACAAATGGCCGGCTCATTATCTACTTCAGATCGTATTGAGATCAGAGGTTTTGGTAGTTTCTCTTTGCATTTCCGCGCTCCTCGCACAGGTCGTAATCCTAAGACTGGCGATACAGTTGAGCTTGAAGGAAAGCATGTACCTCATTTTAAACCAGGCAAAGAATTACGCGACCGCGTAAATGAAAGCATTGCCTAGTTAACTTAGTGGAGTAGTTACTTGTTCAAGGTATTAAAAATTATTCTGGTTGCGCTATGCCTTATCAGTGCATTTGTATTAGGGTCACAAAACCCACAGTTAGTACAAATAAATTATATTATAGCCAGTAATACACTACCTTTAGCTGTAATAATAAGTATCTGCTTTTTATTAGGTGTTTTAGTGGGTTGTTTTATTAGCTTTAAATTGTTTTCACAATTAAAGTGGCAAAACTACCGCTTAAAAAAGCAATTAGCGCCTGAAAAAGATAAAAAAAAGCTTGCCGCGAATAAAGACACCTAACTATGATTGAGCTTTTGTTTTTACTATTACCTGTTGCCGCCGGTTACGGCTGGATTATGGGTAAAAACAGTGCTAAAAACCAAGCTCATCAACTAAATCGTCAGATCACTTCTGAATACAGCAAAGGCTTAAAGTTTCTACTCGACAGAGAAGAAGACCAAGGCTTAGAGCACTTGATTAATTTGCTTGAAGTTTCAGCTGACTCTGTTGAACACTATTCTACACTTGCCACCATGTTTCGCCGTAGAGGTGAATTGGACCGCGCAATTAAAATTCATGAACTTCTATTAAAACACCCAGGCTTAAATGAACAACAAGCTGCAACTAGCCGTTTAGAACTTGCCGAAGATTATATAATGGCTGGTCTACTAGATAGTGCAGAAGAGCACTTAGTTTGGTTAGTTAAGGCTGGCCATGTAGAAGCGCTAGACCCTATTATTACTTTATATTCGCAAACCCGTGAATGGGAAAAAGGCATCAACATGTTTGAAGCCCACAGCGAACTATTTTCAAAAGAACAGCAATTTAAAGCGATTGCTAATTTTTATTGTGAGTCAGCTTTAAGTGACAACACGCCCCAACTAATGAGAAAAGCGATTAGCTTAAATTATAAAGCCGTACGTCCGCTTTACGAGTTAGGATTAGTTGCTTACGCGAAAGAAGATTACGTTAAAGCTATTTATTACTGGCGTGAGCTTGTATCACAATTCACTTTGTTTGCGCCGTTGTTTATTGATGAGCTGGCTCACAGCTATAAACAATTAAATTTAACGCATCAATTTCATGAATTAGTCAGTGACTTGTTAGAAAAGGGCGGTGTATTAATTAAAATAAAACATTGCCAGGCATTGCTTGAGCAAGGACACACTAAACAAGCCTTTGAATTTCTAACTGATAGCTTAAAACGTCAACCGACTATTCGTGGTTTCAGTTTTTTACTGCAATTAATGGGTGACCAAAATAAAAATACTAAAGAAGTACTTAATGAAATTGATAAGCTTGTAACCTCTTATATTGCTACAAAACCTGATTTCCAATGTCAGCATTGCGGTTTTACAAGCTACACAATATATTGGAATTGCCCTTCTTGTAAGCATTGGGAAACCATTGTTCCAAGTCGAGGCTTAGACGGATTTTAATAACCCCTTAAATAATATCGGATTTAACTATGATAATTTTAGCAAATTAAACTGAGAGTTTACTGGGTTGGAATTTTTTGATGTTGTGTCTATATAAATTTCTCTACACCTTCTCTCAAATTACCAGCTAGCACTATTGCATTAAATCTACTTATACAATTACTTTATATCAATTCGCTTAATTAAGTGGTCTGTTTTGAGGTAAGAAAATCGTGTCGATAACAAGGCAAAAAATTTCGTAATATTATTGTTCTATATAAGAAATTTTTAACGCAGTTAGCGTCAGATTTGGTCCTCAAATTGATTAAGTATTATTGCGGATTGGTATTATAGCCATACATTAGGATAGTCATGTCTTTCGAACACTCAAAAAAAATTCTTATAGCATTAGATTACGATGATCAAGAGGTTGCTTTAAACTTTGTTAAACAACTTTCTCCTGATACATGTCGCCTTAAAGTAGGCAAAGAGATGTTTACTTATTTTGGACCTGCATTTGTTAAAGAGTTAATTGATTTAGGTTTTGATGTTTTTCTAGATTTAAAATTTCATGACATCCCTAATACAGTAGCTAAAGCTGTTACTGCAGCTGCGAAAATGGGTGTGTGGATGGTAAACGTTCATGCTTCTGGTGGTTTTGAAATGATGAGCAAAGCTAAATCGGCTCTAGAACAATTTGGCGATAAAGCGCCATTACTTATCGCGGTTACTGTATTAACAAGCATGGATGAAACAGAACTAAAGCGTTTAGGCGTTGATAAATCTGCTCAAGAGCAAGTTATATATTTAGCTAAGCTTGCAAAGGAAGCAGGGCTTGATGGCGTTGTGTGTTCTGCACAAGAAGCAAAAGCTTTAAAAGCAGAGTTAGGTGAGAACTTTAAACTTGTAACACCAGGTATACGTCCTGAAGGCAGTGATGCTGGCGATCAAAAGCGTATTATGACTCCTAAGCAAGCAATAGATGCAGGAAGTGATTATTTAGTTATAGGCCGACCTATTACTCAGGCGGATGATCCCGTAAAAGTGCTTAGTGATGTTAATAGATCTATAGCATAATTTAACAAAAAGCAGCAATATAGTGCTAAAAGCCCTTACCTCATGTGTATTTTATGTTACATTATTAGGATTGAAATGTAGTAGGGGTTTGTTTTGAAGTTATTATTAGGTTTTATAATTATTATTGTTGCGGGTTTTTCAGTAAATAAAAATCTTTTTTCTAATAAAGCATATGATGATGTTACATCAGTAACAGATATAATCACGAATTACCCTGTCAATATGTTCGATTTTAAACAAACAATGCAAGATTATGCACACCACCTATGTTACAAAAATGAGGATACACTTACATCTCAGCATATAACAGTAACTGATTGCATATCTAAGCTTGATGATAAAAAAATAGAATGCGAAAAGAAGGTTTTTCGTTTGGCACCGCTTAACCTAGAGTCAAAAGGTGAAGTGCTTGATTATTCAAGGCAATATACGCAATGTACATTGCCTTATAAGTATATTTTAGGTTAATTACAAACAGATAATATTAGTAATTACAGCCTATTATTTATAATTAAGATCTTAAGCGAATGGATTTCGCTTCAATATCTATCAACTCTTGTTTGAATAATCCACCAATTGCTTTTTTATAGTTAGCTTTACTAGTAGAAAACATCTTTTTTATAGCTTCAGGTTCAGATTTATCACCTAATGGGATAACACCACCTTCATTTTTTAGTTTTTGCATAATAGTTTCACCAAGGTCACTTACTTTTCCCATACCTGGCTTTTCTAATACAACATCAATTTTTCCGTCTTCACGTACTTTCTGAATGAAGCCTTTAAGCTTTTGACCCACAAATAAGCTTTTAAATACCATATTGTAAAAAACAACACCGAAATGCGATTCTTCAATTAATACCTTGTAGCCAATATCTGTTTTGCCAGCAACAATTAAATCCACTTCTTGTAAGTGAGTATATTGTGGCTCATCTTTAGATAGGAAGCGATTAAAGTTATTTGATGCACAAATACGTTGGCTTGCATTATCAAGGTACAAACGAACTAAATATGAGTGACCTTCTTGCATGCGTGGTTTTTGTTCGTTAAACGGGGTTAGTACATCTTTTTCAAGACCCCAATCTAAAAATGCACCAATACTATTAATTTCTTTAACGCGAAGCAGGGCATATTCACCTACTTGTGCGTGTGGCTTTTTAGTTGTGGCAGTTGCTAAGTTAGCGTTGTCTAAAAAGATAAATACACTAATGCTATCGCCCGCTTCAAGCTCATGTTTAATTTCTTGTTTTGGTAAAAACACTTCACCTAAATCATGACCGTCTAAGTAAGCACCTTCGTTACTCACTTCTTTTACAAATAATGTTTGTGTGGTTCCTAGGTAACTCATAATTATTCCTGCTCAGTCTTTTTTTTACGGCGCATTGGTGTATCGCCATCAATGTTCATTGGTGCTTTAATTGGTGCTGTTGGCTTTTTAGGTTTGGCTTTGCGTTTAAATACAGGCTTTTTAACAGCGGCGGATTTTTCTTTAGATTTATCCCACGTTGCCTCAGGCTTTTTCTCTTTTAAACCTTTAAACTTAGCTTTTAAGCCCTCTACGCTCGCAAATTTTAACTCATCATTTAAAAATGCTTTAATAGCTAAATAACTTGCCCAATCTTTTGGGCCAACTAATGAAATTGCGTTACCTTTAAAGCCTGCTCGTCCTGTACGACCTATGCGGTGTACATATTCTTCAGCGTGTTTTGGCAAATCAAAGTTAATAACATGCGTTACACTTAGTAAATCTAAACCACGAGATGCAACATCGGTTGTGATTAATATTTTAAAGTTTTCGCGACTAAACGAATCCATTATATCTAAACGTTTATTTTGTGTTAAATCACCAGCAAGCGCTACAGACTTGAAGCCTTTAGCATTAAGCGCTTCACTCAAGCGACTCGTGTCAGAACGTGTTGCTGTGAAGATAATGCATTGACCAACATCATCTTGATTCAAAAAGTGCTCTAATAGCGCTTCTTTATGGTCAAGGTGATCGGCTAGATATAAAGTTTGTTTAATATCGCTATGTTGCTCGTTCGCTGCACTTAGCGTAATTTGCTTTGGTTTTTTTAATAGGTTACGTGATAGAGCATCTACTTGTGCATGGTCAAGTGTTGCAGAAAACAATAACGTTTGACGTAAGCGGTGATTAGCTTGCTCGTTAATCATTTTTAACTGCTCGGTAAAGCCTAAATCTAAAATACGATCGGCTTCATCAAAAATAAGCAGTTCTAGTCCACTCAATTGTAATGAGCGTTTTGTAATGTGATCAGCTAAACGCCCAGGTGTAGCAACTACGAATTGTGGGTCGTTTCTAAGTGCTTTTATTTGGTCATTAAAGTTTTCGCCACCAAGTATTTTTACGGCCTTAATGGCTGTGCCTGCAATTAATAAACGCAGCTGGGTAAATACTTGCGTAGCAAGCTCACGAGTAGGAGCAACAATAAGTACACGAGGATCGCGTTTACTGAGTGCTTTTTGTTTCATAACCCTTTGTACAGCAGGTAATAAAAACGCCAAGGTTTTGCCCGACCCAGTTTTAGACTGAGCGAAAATGTCATGCCCTGCAAGTGCGGTAGGCACTGCATGCGCTTGAATATCGGTGGGCTGGGTGATCCCTTGATGTGCTAGTTGTGTTTCAAGGCGTGTATCAATCCCAAGATCAGTAAACTGCAATGTGTGTTTCTCCAAAATGAGCAAATTAAGTCTATAAATTTATCAGCGCATTATAGCTTACACAGATAGGTCGCTAACAGTAAAAACCAATCTATAGCGCTATTTTTTGCAATTAAACTAAAAAAGCGTAAAATACGCGCCCCATATGCGCCGGATTTACGATTCGGTAAACGCCAATACTGGCTAACAAGGCAAAATAGGAAATATAATGACTGTTGTTCATAAAGATAATGTAACGGGCGATCACTTTGTAGTATGTGCGCTGTATAAATTTGTTGGTTTACCTGGATTTGAAGCTATCCGTAAGCCTTTGCTTGAAGTGATGGAAGCAAATGAAGTACGCGGTACTTTACTACTCGCTGCCGAAGGTATAAACGGCACTGTTTCTGCAAAACGTGAAGGGATAGACAACTTATTAGCCTGGCTTGATGAGCAACCAAATTTAAAAAACATCGTAACAAAAGAATCTTACGATGATGAATGCCCGTTTTACCGCACTAAAGTAAAACTAAAAAAAGAAATTGTAACGATGGGCGTTGAAGGCGTAGATCCGCTTAAAGTTGTGGGTAGCTATGTAAAGCCAAATGAGTGGAACGCACTTATATCTGATCCAGAAGTAATTTTAATTGATACACGTAATGATTACGAAATTGAAATTGGTACATTTCAAAATGCAGTCGATCCAAATACTAAAACCTTTCGCGAATTTCCACAGTGGGCTAAAGAAAACTTAGACCCTGAAAAACATAAAAAAGTAGCGATGTTTTGTACAGGTGGTATCCGCTGCGAAAAATCGACGGCCTACATGAAAGAGCAAGGTTTTGACGAAGTTTATCATCTTGAAGGCGGCATTTTAAAATATCTAGAAGAAGTGCCAAAAGAAGAAACCATGTGGGAAGGCGAATGTTTTGTATTTGATAATCGCGTTGCGGTTGATCACGACTTACAAAAAGGCTCTTATGATCAATGCCACGCGTGCCGTATGCCAATTACAGAAGACGAAAAGTTAAAGCCTGAATACATGGAAGGTGTATCTTGTCATCATTGTATTGAAGAAGTGACAGACGAGCAACGGACACGTTTTGCGGAGCGCCAAAAGCAAATAGAATTAGCGCAAGCCCGTGGTGAAGGCCATATTGGTAATGAGGCACAGGCTGTTTTACAGCAACGTAAAGAAGCCAAAAAAGCCCAAAAAGACGCTCAGCGCGGTAAATAAATTTTTACAATAAGTATTACATTTAAAGGGTCTATTTAGACTCTTTTTTTGTGCCCAAAATTGTGCAGTAATTGTTTTCACACTCCGATGATAGTGTTAATCTGCAAAACAGATTTAGTCATTTTAATGCGCATACAGGAAGGGATTTATGCAAGCCGAACAAGTTGAAATCGCACAATTTTTAGCACAACATCCTCCTTTTGATGACTTACCTCAAAAAGCGCTTAATGAGCTAGCTCAACAAGTAGAAGTTGCTTATTTTAGAGCAAAAACAGATATTTTGAGTTTTGGACAAGACATATCTGATTTGTATGTGATTAGAAGTGGTTCTGTAGAAATGTATCGCCGAAATGGTGAGCTATACAATCGTTTGGCCATCGCAGGGATATTTGGTCAAATGGGTTTATTGATGAACCGTAAGGTGCGTTTTCCTGCAACTGCTCTTGAAGATACGTTAGTTTATTGTATAAATGTTGAGCTATTCAATCGTTACTGTGATGAGTTTGATGCGTTTGCTGATTACTTTGAAACAGACGGTAACGTACGTTTGCATCAAGCTATTGTTGAACAAGCCGATGGCAATGACCTTACAACAGCTAAAGTAAAATCATTAATTCACAGAGATGTAGTCACCGTAGATGCAACCTCTACAATACAAGATATCGCTAAATTAATGACCGAAGAGGCGGTATCGTCAGTTTTGGTAACCGATGTAAATAAACCAATAAACGACGATCCTGAGGAAGATGATGGACAAGTCGTTGGCATTATAACCGATAGGGATTTACGATCAAAAGTAGTGGCTAAAGGGCTTAGCTTTAATACACAAGCAAAAGATATTATGTCTACTAACTTAGTGCTTTTAGACGCTAATGACTATATTTTTGAAGCAGTACTTGCCATGCTCAGAGATAATCTCCATCATTTGCCCGTAGTACAAAAAAGACGTCCTATAGGAGTTATCTCCCTCTCTGATATTTTACGTTACGAATCGCAAAGCAGCTTATTACTTGTACGCGGCATACTTGCTCAACAAACAATTGAGGATTTAGCCCATTATGCACGCCAATTGCCCAATGTATTTGTCCGTATGGTTAATGAAGATGCAAATTCACACATGATTGGTACTGCCATGGCCGTTATAGGACGTACATTTAAACAAAGATTACTTGTATTAGCTGAAGAAAATTTTGGTCCACCTCCCGTTCCTTATTGTTTTATTGCACTGGGCTCAATGGCTCGCGACGAGCAACTTATTGTAACTGATCAAGATAACGCACTAATTTTAGATGACAGTTACGATGACGAAAAACATAACGCGTATTTTCAAAGTATTGCCGATTTTGTGTGTGATGGCTTAGCGCAGTGTGGTTACACCTACTGTGATGGAGAAATAATGGCGTCGTTTAAAAAATGGCGTAAAACTCGCTCAGAGTGGTTTGATCAATTTGCTGATTGGATAGCCCAGCCAAAACCACAAGCACTGCTTAATAGCTCTATATTTTTTGATTTAGACGGTGTATGGGGCAAAACCAAGTGGGCCGACGAGCTTAAAATATTTATAGCGAAACAAAGTAAAGTGAATCGTATATTTCTAGCAAATATGGCGGCAAATGCTCGAAATAGGACACCACCTCTTGGCTTTTTTAAAGGCTTTGTTATGGAGCATAACGGCCAACATAAGCGTTCAATGAACTTAAAACGAAGAGGTACTGCACCACTTTCTGATGTTATACGTGTACACGCATTAGCTATTGGTTCGCGTAAACAAAACTCGTTTGAGCGATTAGAAGACATTATTGAAGCTAAGCTATTACCGCAGGGTAAAGCGCAAGATTTACGTGATTCACTTGAGTATATTGCCATGATGCGAATTCGCCATCAAGCGTGGCAAATAGAGAAGGGCGAAGAGCCTGATAACGACTTAGACCCACATTTACTGTCTCCTTTTGAACAGCGAAACTTGAAAGAGGCATTCGCTATTTTAGAAAAAGCACAAAGCTATTTGAAATTTAGCTACACAGCAAACTCAGGTGTGAAGTAGCCTATGAACCCGCGTAATTACAAAGCAGTTGATTGGCAAGCTAGATATAACGAGCTTGCCAACAGCACCGAAAATAAACTTCTAAAACACTTTTATGCAGGTGCTTATAATCAAGATAAAGCCGCTGTAGAAGATGTGCCTTTCGTAGCAATGGACTTTGAAACAACAGGTTTAAATAGCCAAAACGACGATATTGTGAGTGTTGGCTTAGTGCCGTTTAATTTAAAGCGTATTTATTGCAAACACAGCCGGCATTGGGTTGTTCAACCAAGACGTAACCTGCATGAAGAGTCTATTTTAATCCATAGAATAACGCACTCTGAGGTCGATGACGCCCCAGACTTTAATCGAATTATTGAGCCTTTACTTGAAGCGCTAAGTGGTAAAGTTGTCGTGGTACATTACGCCGCAATAGAACGCCATTTTTTAAATAATGCGTTATTACTAAGGCTTAAAGAAGGTATTGAGTTTGCTCTTGTTGACACAATGGAGCTAGAAAAAAGAGCACTAAAAGAGAGGCAAGGTTTATTAGGCCGATTATTTAATACAAAACTAGGCTCGCTCAGATTAACAGATTGCCGTGCGCGTTATTCCCTACCTGCGTACCAAAATCATAATGCGTTAACGGATGCACTTGCCACAGCTGAGCTTTTACAAGCGCAACTGAGTCATCATTACCGTGTAGATACTCCAATCTCAGAGTTGTGGGTATAATACTAATACGCAATAATACTTTAATCATATTGAGGGTTAAACCTGACGCTAGCTGCGTTAAAAATTTCTCATTTAGAGCAACTAAATAAAGAAATTTTGCCTTACTATCGAGAAGTTTTTCCTGCCACAAAATAGATCACTTTATTAAGCGAATGGGTATAACCTTAAATAGTTAAATAAAAATGCGCCGCAAAAATTGCGGCGCTTTCGTTACTAATTAAAAGTATTGCTTACTAAAAGTATTATTTAACTGGGCGAGGCTCAGTTCGTAAACCTAAAACTAAGCTTAAACACATAAACAACAATACAATAGTAAATGGCAAGCCTGTAGAAACAGCACCTGCTTGTAGTGCTTCGATTGCTTGTGTACCACCAATCCAAAGTAAGGCCGCTGCAATTGCGCCCTCTACCGTTGCCCAAAATATACGTTGTGGCACCGGTGCGTCAATTTTACCGCCAGCTGTAATTGAATCAATGACTAATGAGCCTGAGTCAGATGACGTAATAAAAAATACTAACACTAATATAATCGCAATAAATGATAAGATATTAGATAGAGGTAATGCATCAAACATCTGGAACATAGCTAAAGGGACATCAGTTAAACCATTAGTGCCTAGTGCACCAACACCATTAACTACTTGATCAATAGCAATACCGCCGTATATAGACATCCATAAAATGGTAACAGCAGTAGGGACGAGTAATACCGCAATTAAGAACTCACGAATTGTACGACCACGTGATACACGCGCGATAAACATACCTACGAACGGTGACCAAGAAATCCACCAAGCCCAGTAAAATACAGTCCAGCCATGCATCCATGTTTCGTCTTCACGGCCGTGAGGATTACTCAATGGAATAATGTTTTCTACATAGCCCATCACGGTAGTCGGTACATTACCCATTGCTACAGCAAAGCCCACTAAACAAACAAACAATAATAATGAGAAAGCAATTAACATGTTTACATTACTTAGCAGTTTCACACCACCGTCAATACCGCGAACCACAGAAACAATGGCTAAAAGTGTTACACCCGCAATAACTAGAATTTGAGAGCCAATGCCACCTTCTGTACCAAATACATGGTTAATACCTGCAGAGGCTTGTTGAGCACCTAAACCTAAAGATGTTGCAAGGCCAAATAACGTAGCAAGTACAGCTAAGATATCAATGATATGACCAGGCCAACCCCATGCTCTATCACCTAATATAGGATAAAAAATAGAACGAATAGAAAGCGGTAAACCTTTGTTATACGTAAAAAATGCAAGAGATAAACCAACAACAGCGTAAATAGCCCAAGGATGAAGACCCCAATGGAACATAGTTGCGCCCATTGCTAATTTTGCAGCTTCTGGTGTATTAGCGGCTACATTAAGTGGTGTTTCGTACCAACCAGTAAAGTAAGCAACCGGTTCAGCAACGCCCCAAAACATAAGGCCGATACCCATACCTGCAGCAAATAACATAGCAAGCCATGAAACTCGAGAGTGAGAAGGTTTAGCATCATCACCACCAAGGCGAATATTCCCGTAAGGAGAAACAATAAGTGCTAAACAAAAGAGTACAAAGAAGTTAGCAGCCCACATAAATAGGGCATCAAAATTATTAATAATATCGGTCTTGATACTATCAAGCGCTGTTTTTGCAGTTTGTGGGTCGGTAACAAGTATGGCGATTAAAAAGATGACAATCAGGCCCGCACTAGTTCCAAAAACAGGGTTGTGTATATCAAAACCCCACTTTTGTACGTTGTCCTGACCTACGGTGTAGTCCGTATTGTCAATACTATATTTGTCATGATTTTCCTTCATGCAATACCTCTTTAGTTGTCCTAACAAGCCAAAATAAATTCGGCGTCATATCGAATTACATTAGCCTTTAAATATTAAGTAAAAAGTAATACCGTAATTATTTGAAGACTAACTAATTTGAAGAGTGATCATACAGCTAGTAGTGTATGAGTTAAATATTAAATGTAAATGAATTTGTATTTAAAACGCTGTTTATATAGCCAAATTAATGATTCTTTTATTTAAAAAGCCCTAAAATTATAAATTCAGTGAACGTTAAAATTTAGTTTGCTATTAAAAGTATTAATTTACTTAGTTAAGTAAAAAAAGATCACTTTTAAGCAACTTAATTAATGCTTAAATACTAGGGCTTGTTGATCTTTTAGGATTAAAATTTGTTCAATTTAGGAGCTGTTTAATCGATCCTAGGTTTGTAACCTAACGGTTCGATAACTGCTCCTGCGTTATTCTGCATGCTTACATGCACGTAAGAATAATTAAAAAACGAGCTGCAAAGAGCAAATTTCCCTTTAGGGCTAGTATAAATTTATAAGCTGATAAGCATCTTTAATCAAGTTGTAATATGAATATGATTTAACACAACACTAAGCTATATTTTATAAATAGATAGGCAAAGGATTAATACTATTATGCGTGAATGCGCTTTAAACAATACCAATCAAAACGAACTTGTTAAACGCTTTTGCAGCGTTAGGGGCGAAAGCCTGGCTATTATTGAACCACTCACTGTAGAAGATTGCCAATTACAAGCTATGGCAGATGCCAGCCCAGGCAAATGGCATTTAGCGCACACCACGTGGTTTTTTGAAACGTTTTTACTTAGTGTTTACTGTAAACAGTACACTGTGTTTAACTCTCACTACCGAATGCTTTTTAATTCTTACTACAATGGGATTGGAGAGCAATTTAAACGGGCAAACCGAGGTAGTTTATCTAGACCTAGTTTAGATGAAGTTTTAGCTTATAGAGAGCATGTAGATAGCTGTGTGGTTGAATTACTTAAAACTGAAGTTAGTCCACAAATTAAAGATATTATTGAACTTGGGTTACACCACGAGCAACAGCATCAAGAACTAATGCTTATGGACATCAAATATAACTTTTCAGTAAATCCATTATTTCCGCAATATAAAACATCGCCTTTAAACAGCCAAAACAAATCAGCAGATATTAAGCCTCTCAATTTTATAAATTTTGAGCAAGGCATTATTAATATAGGTACAAATGCCGACGATGAATTTGCATATGATAACGAGCGCCCCAAACACCAAGTATTAATTCATTCATTTAACTTTGCTAATAGGTTGGTCACCAATGGTGAATATTTAGACTTTATAAATGCAGGTGGATACAGCAATCCACAGTATTGGTTAAGTGACGGTTGGGCAAATATACAAAGCAACAGTCTAACGCAACCATTATATTGGCATTGTATAGATAACGAGTGGTTTGAGTTTACACACTATGGATTAGAGCTTCTCAATTTAAATGCCCCGATCTGTCATGTTAGTTATTTTGAGGCCAGCGCCTATGCTAATTTTGTAAAGGCTCGCTTGCCTACAGAGTTCGAATGGGAATATGCAGCTAAAAATACACCTTCAACAGAGATTAATAATCACTACCTAACACCTCAGCAAGCAAAGAGTGATACTGAAATAAATCAGTTAACTGATTCGTGTTGGCAATGGACGAACAGTGCATATTTACCATACCCCGGTTTTAAGCCTATTGAAGGAGTAGCAGGGGAATACAATGGTAAGTTTATGAATAACCAAATGGTGTTACGTGGTGGGTGTGTGTTTACCCCTCAAAACCATTTACGACAAACATACCGAAATTTTTATTACCCGCATCAAGCGTGGATGTGCAGCGGGATAAGACTAGCTAAGGATATAGTATGAGCCAAGTAACAGCGATTAAGCAAAGCAACATAACCGACACTGAATTTCTAAACGACGTGATAAGCGGATTAACTCAACAACAAAAAACGCTTCCGTGTAAATATTTTTATGATGATAAAGGTGCTGCATTATTTGAGCAAATAACAACCTTACAAGAGTATTATGTTACACGTACTGAGCTTTCTATATTAGAGCAACACTCAAAGTCGATTGCTCAAATGCTACCTGAAAACCTCTCTATTATAGAGCCCGGCTGTGGCTCGGGTAAAAAGGTAGCCTATTTATTAGCGCATATGGCAAACGTTAAAACCTTTGTACCGTTTGAAATATCTGAGGAGATGCTCAGTTATTCACTTGCACATTTGTCACCATTATTTCCAGATTTGGCAATTTCTCCATTATTAGGAGACTTTACA
The DNA here is from genome assembly GCF_015864715.1 of Pseudoalteromonas sp. NZS71. Classification (NCBI taxonomy): domain Bacteria; kingdom Pseudomonadati; phylum Pseudomonadota; class Gammaproteobacteria; order Alteromonadales; family Pseudoalteromonadaceae; genus Pseudoalteromonas; species Pseudoalteromonas sp. NZS71. The sequence goes on from NZ_JADYWS010000006.1 coordinate 138,229, forward strand.
CATAGCCAAATGGTCAAACAGCTAACCAAAGACACCGCTTTAGACAGTCAAACTAATTTGGTGTACTTTCCGGGGTCTACTCTTGGTAATTTTGCACCTGTAAAAGCAATTGAAATTATGAATAATTTCCATCGCTTATGTGGTTTAAATGGCTATGTGCTAATTGGCATTGATTTAGTAAAAGAGCGCCAAGTGTTACTTGATGCATATAACGATAAGTTAGGTATAACCGCCGCGTTTAATAAAAACTTACTACAACGTATTAATAACGAGTTAAATGGCACATTTAACTTAGACAATTTCAGCCACGAGTCACGCTTTAACGAGCAACATAGCCGTATCGAAATGCATTTAGTAAGTAATTGTACTCAAAGCGTGATTATAAATGATCAGCAAATAGACTTTATAGAAGGTGAAAGCATTCATACGGAAAACTCTCACAAGTACACGCTTGAGTCGTTTAAGCAGCTTGCAGCGCAAGCTAATTTAAAGTTAGAGCAAACATGGCAAGACGATAGTAACTATTTTGCCCTGTGCTTATTAAGACCGCTTTAAACGTTACTTAAGTCATGTTTAGTAAATGACAACTTTAGCATTGTTAAACTCATAGTTTAGCAATGCACCATTATTTGATTGTTGTATAAGCTTGGCTTTATTTAAACTGTACAGTCTAAATAGAAGGGGGGCAATAACAGATATCGCAGAGCCTGTAGCACTGTCTTCATTAACACCAAACTGGGGTGCAAAGTATCTAAAATGCGCTATGGCATTTTTCTTGTCTTTATTTTTTATACTAAGGGCAATTACTGCATTTTTGTGGAGTGCACACAAAGCTTTAAAATCAACGTGTACGCTTTTTAAATCGTCTTTTTCAACTGCTTTATCGAATTTTTTACTAAATTCCTTATTAAATTCTTTATTAAATTCTTTATTAAATAACACAACCGTATAACCGTTTTTATCAGCGGTAGTGTAGGCTGCTTTTATTGCTACTGAAAACACACTTTGTAACTCACCTTCAGCTAACTCGCTTTTTTTAGGCTCTATGCTTTTTAGTAACAGCTGAGCGCGTTGTTTTTTTACTCTTATAGTAAAGCGCTCATTACTCATTGAAGTAAATACTTCAGGGCAATAACCCAAATAACCTATTAAAAAATTAGCGGCCGCTAAAGTGCCATGTCCGCAGCGTTTAATTTCACTTGTTTGGTTAAACCAGCGAATATTGCAATGGCGTTTAGTTATCTCATTTTGATTTAAAAATACGGTAGCTGGGTGAATTGATTGTGATGCAATATATTGCATTGTTTTTGATGTTAACCCATTTTTATAAATAACAATTAAAGCGCTTGAGCCTTTTAAGTTATTTGCAGAGCTATAAAAAACAGATTCGGTGGAAGTGAACTCTATAAAGCGAAGCGTAAGCCATTTAGGCTTACGCTTTGCTAAACAAAGAGTATTAACCTTTGCTTGCATATGCGTCGTTATGAACGCCCGCAGCACGACCTGATGGATCAGCATTGTTTTGGAACGATGCGTCCCATGCAAGTGCTTCAGGAGTCGAACACGCTACCGATTTACCATGCGGTACACATTTAGCTGATGCATCACCAGGGAAATGCGATTCAAAAATAGTACGGTAGTAGTAAGCTTCTTTTGAATCTGGTGTATTAATAGGGTATTTAAATTTTGCATTTGCAAGCTCTTGATCGCTTACTTGCTCGTTTACAAACTCTTTTAACGTATCAATCCAGCTGTAACCAACACCATCTGAAAATTGCTCTTTTTGACGCCATAGCACTTCATCAGGTAAGTAACCTTCAAAGCCTTCACGTAAAATGTGTTTTTCAATTTTTCCATCTTTACACATTTTAGCTTCAGGGTTGATACGCATAGCAACATCAACAAATTCTTTATCAAGAAACGGTACACGTGCTTCTACGCCCCATGCCGCCATTGATTTATTAGCACGTAAACAGTCAAACATATGCAGTTTTGATACTTTACGGTTTAGCTCTTCATGAAACTCTTGTGCGTTAGGGGCTTTATGGAAGTATAAATAACCACCAAATAGCTCATCAGCACCTTCGCCAGATAACACCATTTTAATGCCCATAGCTTTAATTTGGCGAGCCATTAAGTACATAGGTGTAGAGGCACGAATTGTTGTTACGTCGTAGGTTTCTATGTGGTAAATCACTTCACGTAATGCATCAATACCTTCTTGAATGGTAAAAATGATAGGGTGGTGAATAGTACCAATCATGTCAGCTACTTTTTGTGCAGCCGCTAAATCAGGTGAGCCCTCAAGGCCTACTGAAAAAGAATGCAGCTTAGGCCACCATGCGTCGCTTTCGTCGTTATCTTCAATACGTTTTGCAGCAAAGCGCTGGGTAATAGCAGAGATAACCGATGAGTCTAAACCACCAGAAAGTAATACACCGTAAGGCACGTCACACATTAATTGGCGTTTAACGGCCGCTTCTAATGCATCTTTAACGTCTTGCGCTTCTGCGCTGTTATCTTTAACTGCATCAAATGTTTCCCAATCACGTTTGTAATAAGGCGTCATTTTGCCATCTTTGCTGTACAGGTAATGCCCTGGTGGAAATTCTTCAATATGCTTACAAATTGGAGAAAGTGCTTTTAGCTCAGAAGCAACGTAAAAGTTACCGTGCTCGTCGTGACCGGTGTAAAGCGGGATAATACCAATATGGTCACGGCCAATTAAGTAAGCGTCATTTTCTTCATCGTATAAACAAAATGCAAAAATGCCATTTAGATCATCTAAAAAGTCAGGCCCTTTTTGTTTATACAGCGCTAAAATAACTTCACAGTCTGATTGAGTTTGAAAAGTAAAATCAACGTCTAACTCTGCTGCAAGTTCTTTATGATTATAAATCTCGCCATTAACCGCTAAAATATTTGTTTTTTCAGGATTGTATAAAGGCTGTGCACCGCTTGATACACCAACAATAGCTAAACGCTCATGCACTAAAATAGCTTTTTCAGATGCATATACACCAGACCAATCTGGGCCACGGTGTCTAAGCAGCTTTGACATTTCAATTGCTTGGGTACGCAATTGAGTGGGATCAGATTTAATATCTAATACCCCAAAAATTGAACACATAGTAACTCCTCATTCCTATTATGTGTGCAGCAGAGCCAATTTGCTGTGCTGCGAAACCTTGTTTTATCAGAAAAAATTACTCAAGTCACATAGCTTTTACAATTAATTAAGAATAATTTATGCACCAAGCTAGATGTAATCGCACCAAAGTGGTTAATGCGTGGTTCCTGCTGCTATTTTTACGTCGCTATTATTGTTCAAAGCTTGTGCAATCATAACTCTCAGGGCATTAATAACGGTTTCTTCGCTCATGCTTGGTGCGCCATTGTGGTGCACAGCTTGGCTTGGTAAATAAGGAATATGCACAAAGCCACCTTTCATTACAGCGCAGTGATCATTTATGTAATGCATAAGACCATACATAACGTGATTACACACATAAGTACCTGCTGTATTGGAAATGGAAGCAGGTATATTGCTGTTGTGCAATGCTTGTAACATGCGCTTTATTGGCAAGTTTGTAAAATAGGCATCAGGGCCATTTTTTTCTATTGGTGTATCGATAGGCTGCTTACCTGCATTGTCTTTAATGCGTGCATCGTCAACGTTTATTGCAATACGCTCAATTGATATTTCGCTGCGCCCACCAGCTTGGCCTATACATAAAACAACCGCCGGATTGTGCGACTCAATGGCGTTTATAAGCTGACTGATAGACGTATTAAATTCACAGGCAAGTTCTAGTGTGCATATTTTGTGTTTCATGATGATAGTTTCATCAAGTTTTTGCACTGCTTGCCAAGAAGGGTTTATAGCTTCGCCACCAAAAGGAGCAAAGCCAGTTATTAATACACACGGCATAGTAGAAGTTGATTTAGTCATTAAACACCAAGCTATACATTAAAATAATATTAACGGCGAGTAAGGTAACGGCCGTCGGAATTTGAACCTTTATTACATGGTACCTATTTTTTAAATCTAGGGCGTGTTGATTCTAGAATATTTTATAGGTTATTTTTAAGTGCAAGGCTCAATTGATGTAGGTGCCCGTCAAGTTTCTGCTTCGCCTTTGCTGCTTCTTCAAACGTTACATATTTAAACTCAACAGTATCTAAAGGTCTAAATTGTGCAAATTGATGTAAGTCGGCTTCAATTACAGTCCCTAAAAGCGGATAGCCCCCGGTTGTTTGACCATCGTTAAGTAGCACGATAGGTTCACCATTCGGTGGCAGTTGAATACTCCCAGGACTCACCCCTAGTGATGGCAAAGAGTGCGAATGTGCCAAATTATTTTTATGCTCAAGCCTTACGCCCATTCGGTTGCTGTTACTACTAACTTTAAATGGGGTAGATACAAAGTTGTTAAGTAAAGGCTCGCCTAACAAATTAGCATGAGGACTTGGGTGCAGTCGTATAAGCTTGCGCTGGGCGGGAGCAATTGCGCCTACTTTTATAAACTCTCCATAATAAGGAGTAATAGGTATTTCATCACCAGTGGCGAGAGCTCTACCTTCAATACCACCAAAACATGCGTTTAAATCTGTAGATTTAGAGCCCATAACTTCAGTATTTTGTATACCGCCTTTCACTGCTAAATAAGCTCTTAATCCAGCTCTACCAGTAGCAAAGCTCAGTACTTGTTTGTTTTTTACTGTGTATGTCCAACCAGGGTAAATTGCTTGTCCATCAAGGGTTGCTTGCAAATCTGCACCATGAAGCGCAATTACTGTGTCGCAGGTGAATTCCAGCTCGCACAAACCAACAGTTATTTCTAAAACGGCATCATTGTCGCTATTGTTAAGTAATCTATTAGCAATTATTTGTGCATAAGGGTCTAAGCTACCCGCTTTGCTTACACCTAAATGACGGTAGCCATCACGGCCAAAATCTTGAATTGTAAGTAATACACCACTTTTGAGTACTTTAATCATGAGTTGCTCCTTTATTAACTAGCGGAACAAATTCAAGCGTATCGCCTGGTTGAATTAAACAAGGCTGCTCAGAGGTCGAATCAAACAAAGCAGTATCTGTATGACCTATTATGTGCCAACCGCCAGGGGTATCTGCGGGGTAAATTCCGGTTTGTGCAGCACCTATCGCAACAGAGCCTTTAGGAACTTTAATGCGTGGCTCATCACGCCTTGGTGTATGTAATTGCCCATCTAAGCCGTGTAGGTAAGCAAAACCGGGCTGAAAGCCTAAAAATAAAACGTGGTATTTGGTTTTACTATGAATATTAATAACCTCATCAGCGCTTAAATTGTGATAACGAGCCACGTAATTAATATCCTCACCCTTGTAGGTGGTTTCGATTAAGTGATGTTGCCCTTTAAAAGTACTCGTTTTAATATCATTCCACAGCGAAGGTAGTACTTGTAACCACTTATTTAAGTGTTTATCTGATTTTAGATAGAGAGTGAGCGAGTTCATGGCTGGCACCAAATCGGTAAATTCAGCAGTGCATTTACAGTGGCTGGTTAAAGCCCAAATTTTATTTTGAATAGAGAGTCTATCTGTAGCATCTAAATGCGATGCATCAAGTAGTAAACTACTGTTTGTTAATGCATAAATATGGGGAGCTGGCTTCATTAAATAAACCTATTTGTACAACATAATTTAAACGTAACACAGTTTTATTAATTTATTTACACCATTGCGACTAAGTCGTTATGTTTAGTGTTTATTTACCCAGCTTACTTTAAGAGTGTTTTTATATTCAATTAATCGTATTTAACTTATTGAGGACTAAAACTTAATACATTTCGTACTAAATAAGTAATTAGGTTGAAATGAAAATTAAGATAAGGAGGTCTTAATTAGCACGCACTTGTTTATGAGGTACTTTATGAAACACCAGCATTTATTATATTTATCAGGCGCTGCTATTATATTTAGCGCAGGCAGCTTTGCTTTATCTATGGAAAAGGTAGAACACAGTAATGTAGAAGCCACCATGCATGTAGAAACCATTGTACTGGGGTCTGGTTGTTTTTGGGGAGCAGAAAAACGCTACGAAGCGCTTAATGGCGTTATTGATGCTGAGTCGGGTTATGCTGACGGTAATGGGTTTAAAGCAACGTACAGAAATATTACTGATCAGTCTCGTCGTTTTGATGAGAACAATTATGCTGAAGTTGTGCAAGTTATGTATAACAGCAATATAATTTCAGCAGAAGATCTCTTAAAAAACTATTTTGAAAGTCACGATCCTACGCAAAAAAATCGCCAAGGTAACGACATCGGTACGCAATATCGTTCAATTGTATTAACGACTACTGATGCACAAGCTAAAGTAGCTGAGCAAGTTAAATCGCAATATCAGCAGCTTTTAACTGATGCGAGCTACGGCAAAATCGAAACGGTTATTAAACCACTTGCAGGTTTTGTATCGGCAGAAGAATATCATCAAAATTATCTAGAAAAGAACCCTAATGGCTATTGTCCCGATCACTCTACCGGTGTTGTTTTTAATAAAACACCCGTGGAAAAAGCAGACAACAGTGCTCTAATCGCAGGTAAGCAAATAGTGGTACTTGATTCTCGTGATTACTGCCCGTACTGTGACAAATTTAAAAAAGCAGTCGCAAATGATTACAAAGGCACAATACCTATGACATTTCGCCATGCTGACCAACTTAATGATTTAACTATTAAGTCAGCCACGTGGGCAACGCCGACTATTTTGTTTTTAGAAAATGGCGTTGAGGTATATAGCCGTCAAGGCTATGCAACACCTGAAGAGTTTTATAAAGCATTAGGCGCTTTTAAATTAGGTAACAGTGATGCTTATAAAGTTGCATTCGATGCACGAACAGATAGACCTTATTGTAAAGAGTACAAAGAGTTTAAAAATACACCTGATGGTACTTTTGTTGATAAATTAAGTGGAGAGCCACTATTTGATACAAGCGATAGGTTTAACTCCGGTACTGGTTGGTTGTCGTTTAAGCACCCAGTAAAAAGTAGTGTAACGCAGCATGATGATAGCAGTTGGGGAATAACACGTATTGAGCTACGTTCTAAAAGTACAGGTATTCATCTTGGTCATTTATTCCCAGGAGAAGGCCCTAGAGGCACAGACCGCTACTGTATAAACGCAACAGTACTCGATTTTGTACCAAGAGATAAAAGCTAAACCTTTTACTTTGTAAAGCCTGATTTTAATCAGGCTTTTTTTTGCATAAAATAAAATAGATTTATCATATTCTTTGCAAATTTTTTAAAATTAAAGCGTTGAGCTACACATCAATAATATTACTTAGGTTGTAAATGAATCAATTTATAAAAATAACAACGCAGTTAATGTATTTGCCTTTAGCTTTATTAATTTTTATTACAGATGCTAAGTCGGCAACCCACTATGTCGTCGGCGTAGAGAATATAGAGTATCTACCTTACTTTGATGGTAGTGGAACAAATGGTGCTGACTATTATGGCTTCAGTGAAGAGTTACTCACTTTATTTGCACAGCAGCACGATTTTGAATTTGAGTTTTACACGCTGCCAATTAATCGTCTTTATAAAGAATTTATTGATCACCATCATGTTGATTTTAAATATCCAGATAACCCTCAATGGAAACCAAGTTATAAAGCTTCCTTTGGTGATTTAAATGAAATTATTTATTCGCAGCCAACCGTTGTGACTAAAACGGGTATTGCGAGTTTAAATAAAAATATCACTATTGATGAATGCGTTAGTTTTGCAACGGTGAGAGGGTTTACGTCTCAAAGCTTTAAACCTTTAATGAATAACGAAAACGTTGAGCTAATTGAAACCGCTAACGTAATGGAATTAATAGAGATGCTTTTAAAAGAGCGAGTGGAGTGTATTTACATATCTAACGATGTATTAAACTATAATATTGTTAAATATTTCAAATTAACCCGACCCGTTTATTTTCAAAACGAATTGCCGACAGATTTACAAGCCTTTTTATTATCGTCGATTGACTATCCTGAGGTAGTTAAGCAATTTGATACATTTTTGCTTTCACATAAAGTGCAAATAAGTAAATTAAAAAAAGAGTATCAAATAAAAAATTAACTAAAAAAGCCCCGTAAGTTATAACTTACGGGGCTTTTTAAAATGTATTAATCTGTATATAGCTATATTATGTATGTGCTTAATAATAAAAACAGTCCAAGCCAAGTCACCACCTAACTTGAACCGCTTTTCACACTGACAACATCTTCACACACAATATAAAGATTCTGTTTACTACGCTTACGTAGCCTTGTAATGCATATCATGTGGTTTGAGCCAAGAATAAAAACAGTTCAAGCCAAGTCACCACCTAACTTGAACCGCTTTTTCACACTGACAACATCTTCACACACAATATAAAGATTCTGTTTGCTACGCTTTAGTAGCCTGGTAATGCATATCATGTGATTGAGCCAAGAATAAAAACAGTCCAAGCCAAGTCACCACCTAACTTGAACCGCTTTTCACACTGACAACATCTTCACACACAATATAAAGATTCGGTTTGCTACGCTTTAGTAGCTTTGTAATGCATATCATGTGGTTGAGCCAAGAATAAAAACAGTTCAAGCCAAGTCACCACCTAACTTGAACCGCTTTTTCACACTGACAACATCTTACACACACAATATAAGATTCTTTTCACTGCTAAGTTTGAGTTACTAAAACTCAAAAGGTTGCATTTATTGCTCTTAAAAAACAAATTAACTAAGTTGTTTTGAGCTGATGAAGTAACTTTAATATTTAACTTTATTTTCGACAAACGATAAAAATGAAACCAATGAGTGAAAAAAATTAAACTATAGACTTTAGTCTAATGATCGGCGTTAAGTTTATGTATTTAAATAAAAAATATTATTCAAATTTGCAGGGAGTTATACCAATCTGCTTATATATGGGGTCTATTTAACGTTAAGAAAATTACGCTAGAACTAGGCAAAAATTTTTGTATCTAGTTGTTCTAAATAAAAAATTTTTAACGACGTAATAGTGCAATTTAATTCGTTAAATTGATCAAAGATTTATGCAGGTTGGTATTAGACGAGTTCAGTAATAAAACACAGAGTGGGTTGTATTACTGAACTCGTCTAATAGGGGATTATTCTTGGATTTTTCTAAACGTATTTACAACCCACTTCGCAAATAAATCAAGCGGGTGATTAGGCGTGCTTGATTCGTGCTGTACTAAATAGTATTTATCTTTAGTTGTTAAAGGCTGTTCGAATAATTTGTACAGCCATTGCTCATCTAACCAGCTTTGACTAATAGGCAGTGGGATAAGCGCAATGCCCATGCCTTGCTGCGCTGCACGCGCTACACCAAACATGCTATCTATTTGAATAATCTGCGAAGGAGAAAAGTCATCAATCCCCGCTTTTTCGGCCCACTGGTGCCATGCCCAAGGGCGAGCTTTGTGGAGGATCAGCGGAACTTGGTTAAGCGCTTGACGATGATCGTCCCTCCATTGGTCGAGCAATTTTTTATTACATGCAGGAATATATTCAAGGTTAAACAACTCAGTCGCTAATCCTTCAGTAGGTTTACCTGAGGACAATACAATAGATAAATCGCTATGGCGCGTTAATTCTTTGCGTGTTTTAAGCGTATCCATTTGCAGGTTTATATTAGGGTGCTCTGACGTCCACTCACTTAATTTAGGCATGAGTAGCTCGCTGGCAAAAAACTCAGGCAACGTAATTGTCAAATTTGTATTTTGCTGCATCTGACTAAACTCGTTAATGGTGCCCTCTAACATTGTGATGATAGGAGACACAGCATCAAAAAAGTTTTTACCCGCTGTGGTTAAGCTAATTGAACGCGTTTTACGTTGAAAAAGTTCAATACCAAGTTGTTCTTCAAGTTGTTTTATTTGATGGCTTACCGCAGACGGCGTTAAGTACAGCTCATTAGCTGCATGCTTAAAACTTAGGCTTCTTGCGGCAAAGCAAAAAGAGCGAAGGCCACGAATAGGAGTTTGCATGTTTTCCAGAATTATTTAATTTATTGAGACGCCTTACTTAGGCAAAATTTGAACCAACTATTTAATATTTAAATATCAGTAGGTTAAAAATAAATTTAACGCTAGTTCACAAAAAGGGTGCAGACTATCCACAAAATAGTGCAAAGAATCTAAGCGCTTACATTTAATTTATATTTGTATTATAGATAAAATTTACTACAGATGTATGAATGACGGTAAAAATAATGGCAAAAGATAAAAAAAATCCCTCGTGAGAGGGATTTTGGGTAACTCAGCGCCATTGGCACTGGGAATGAGGTCGGTACAGGGTAAAGCGTTATTTTAAGTTAACTTATTAAAAGTTACTAAAAAACCATTTCTGGTACTTCACCGTCAACAAGTAATTTACCTGCTGTTTTACTAATGATTTCATCAACAGTTACGCCCGGAGCGCGTTCTAATAAATGAAATGCGCCGTCTTTAACTTCTAGTACGGCTAAATCTGTCACTATTTTTTTAACGCAATTAACGCCAGTAAGCGGTAAAGAGCAGGCTTCTAATAGTTTAGAGTCACCATGCTTACTTGCATGGGTCATAGTAACAATAATGTTTTTCGCGCCAGCGACTAAATCCATCGCGCCACCCATGCCTTTAATCAGCTTTTTAGGGATCATCCACGATGCGATGTTGCCGTTCTGGTCAACTTCAAATGCACCCAGAACAGTTAAGTCTACATGACCACCCCGTATCATGGCAAAACTATCTGCACTATTAAATATGGCTGCACCTTTAGCTGCTGTCACGGTTTCTTTACCCGCGTTTATCATATCGGCATCTAGCTCTGCTTTAGTAGGGTACGGGCCCATGCCTAAAAGACCATTTTCGGACTGTAACATAACTTCAATATCATCCGGTACATAGTTTGCGACGAGTGTCGGAATTCCTATGCCCAAATTAACGTAGTAACCATCTTGTAGTTCTTGTGCAACGCGCATTGCAACTTGTTCACGTGATAATGCCATAATTATGCTCCTGCTTAATCTCGTGTTGTTACACGTTCAATGCGTTTTTCAAAGCTGCCTTTAATAACGCGATTTACAAAAATACCCGGGGTATGAATTTGGCTTGGTTCAAGCTCACCCGGCTCTACAATTTCTTCTACTTCGGCAACGGTAATTTTACCAGCCGTTGCTGCCATTGGATTAAAGTTCATGGCGGTGTGTCTAAACACTAAATTACCGTAACGATCGGCTTTCCACGCTTTAACAATAGCAAATTCACCCGTTATAGACTCTTCTAAAATATATGGGCGACCATTAAATTCTTTTACGTCTTTGCCTTCTGCCACAGGAGTACCGTAACCGGTTGCCGTGTAAAATGCGGGTATACCCGCGCCACCAGCACGCATTTTTTCAGCAAGTGTACCTTGAGGTGTAAGCTCTACATCAATTTCGCCACTTAATAACTGTTGTTCGAATAGGGCGTTTTCGCCAACGTATGACGCAATCACTTTTTTAATTTGTTTGTCTTGTAATAAAATACCTAAACCAAAGTCATCAACACCACAGTTATTAGATACCACGGTTAAGTCTTTTGTTTGCATGTGCTTAATTTGTTTAATTAAGCCCTCTGGAATACCACATAAACCAAAACCTCCGGCAATAATGGTATCGCCGTCTTTTAATCCTTCCATTGCAGCTTCGTAACTAGAAACTACCTTATCAAAACCGGCCATGAGTCTCTCCTCATTGTGTGCTATTTGTTGTTAACTATCTTGAATCATCATTTTATAAGATAGCTATTTAGTGTGCAGTGCCACAGATACTTTGCTCACAGGTTGCTTACCAAGTGCTTTGGTTATCTCCCAGCCAGCGTCACTTAACCTTTGTAAATCAATTCCGTGTTCAATGCCAAGCCCTTGCAGTAAGTAAACTACATCTTCGGTGGCAACATTTCCTGACGCTCCTTTAGCATAAGGACAGCCACCAAGGCCTGCAACTGCCGCGTCAACCGTTGCTATACCTAGGCTTAAGGCTGCGTAAATATTTGTGAGCGCTTGCCCGTAAGTATCATGAAAATGCACGGCCAGCTTGGTTTTATCAATGCGTGTTAAGAGTAACTCGATTAATTGCGTTACTTTTTTAGCGGTGCCAACACCAATGGTATCGCCAAGGCTTACTTCGTAACACCCTAAATCTAATAGCTTTTGCGATACACTTAGTACTGCTTGTGGGTCAATCTCACCCTCATAGGGGCAACCTAGCACACAGCTTACATAACCACGTACGCGGATATTATTCGCTTTAGCAAACGCCATTACTTCACTAAAGCGTTCAATACTCTTATCTATTGAGCAGTTTATGTTTTTTTGACAAAACGACTCACTCGCAGCGGTAAATATAGCAAACTCTTTAATGCCAACAGTGTGCGCTGCTTGTGCACCTTTTAAGTTAGGTGTAAGGGCACTTAAATTTACATCGGGTAAATCTAGCGCTGATATTACATCCGCTGAGTCTGCCATTTGTGGTACCCATTTAGGGGAGACAAACGCGCCAGCTTCAATATCTTTTAAACCTGCGGCACTTAGGGCGTTAATAAGCGCTACTTTATCGGCTGTGCTTACTGTTTTTTCGTTTTGTAGGCCGTCTCGCGCGCCAACTTCAACAATACGTACTTTACTTGCAAAGGCACTCATTATGCACCTTCCTCTGTTGTATCTTCTACTATAGCAAGCAGAGCACCATGCGTTACTAATTCGCCTTCACCAAAACAATAGCTTTTTAAAATGCCGTCGTGTGGTGCGTTAAGCGTGTATTCCATTTTCATGGCTTCGATAATAACAACCGCATCGCCTTTGGTGATTGTGCTACCAATTTCGATTAAGTGCTTAACTACCGTGCCATTAAGTGGCGCGGCAAGTGGCAGAGCTTCGCTTTCGTGCGAACTAATATAATGTTTATCAACTAGTTCAAGCTTAGTTTGCAGTGCTTTATTCATAACAGTGACAATATTGCCAACAGTACTATTGCTCACGGTACTATTGCCAACAGTATTTACATGCGCGGTATGTTTTTCGCCGTTAATAAATACACTGCAAAGATTGTTATTTAATGTGCCTTGTAGGTTAAATACGTGCTCGTTATGCGTAATACTATAGCCCGCTGACGTTTTTATAGCGCTTAGCTGTAAATCAGCAAAAGGAACTTTAATTGCTTGCGGAGCATTGAGTGTAAAACCGCTTAGTTGTTGCCACGGGCTTGCACTGTTTGGCGCATTTTGGGTGTTAGTTAACGATTCTAAATATGCAAAAGCACCAATAAGTTGGCTTGCTTGTAATAACGATTTATCAACCGCAACTAACGAGTCGCCTTGCTCTGCAATAAAGTGTGTACTTGGCGCACCTTGTTTAAAGGTAGGGTGGCTTGCTAAGTTATGTAAAAAGCCAATGTTAGTGCTAAAACCTGCTAAATGAAATTGCTCAAGAGCGTGTTGTAAACGGCTCAGTGCTTGTTCGCGATTGTCGTCGTGCACAATAAGTTTTGCAATCATCGGATCGTAAAACGGGCTAATTTCGTCGCCTTGTGCAATGCCTGTATCAATGCGTACAAATTCGCTGTTAAGCGGTGTATGTAACGCTTCAATAGTACCCGAACACGGGATAAAGTCGTTAGCTGGATCTTCTGCGTATATACGCGCTTCAAAGCTATGACCCTGCAATTGAATATCACTTTGTGTCAGTGGCAGTGTTTGCCCACCCGCAATATTAATTTGCCAATTGACTAAATCTACACCGGTTACCATTTCGGTTACTGGGTGTTCTACTTGAAGGCGCGTATTCATTTCCATAAAGAAAAATTCATCGCCACACAGTAAAAACTCAACCGTACCTGCGCCTCTATAATTTATAGCCAGTGCACAACGTACAGCCGCTTCGCCCATTTCTTTACGTAGTTCGTCAGATAAACCGGGAGCAGGGGCTTCTTCAATTACTTTTTGATGACGACGTTGCAAAGAACAATCACGATCGCCTAAATAAACACAGTTACCGTAGTTATCTGCAAATACTTGCACTTCAACATGGCGAGGTTGGTTTACGTAGCGCTCAAGCAATACTAAATCGTTACCAAAACCGGCAATAGCTTCACGTTGCGCACCTTGTAGTGCGCTCATAAAGTCTTTTGCTTTTTCAACCACACGCATGCCCTTACCGCCGCCGCCAAAGGCGGCTTTAATTAGTACAGGGTAGCCAATTTTTTCAGCTTCACTTTGTAAAAAAGCAGGGTCTTGTTTATCGCCGTAATAACCAGGTACTAATGGCACATTAGCAGCTGCCATTATTTCTTTAGCGCGGGTTTTAGACCCCATTGCTTCAATGCTACTTGCTGGTGGCCCTACAAAAGCAATGTTGTTAGCTTCGCAGGCTTTAGCAAATTCGCTGTTTTCAGATAAAAAACCATACCCCGGGTGAATACAATCAGCGCCGCAGTCTTTGGCAACTTGCAAAATTTTGTCTGCTACTAAATACGAATCTTTACTTGGCGCAGCACCAATATGGTAAGCCTCGTCGGCCATTTTTACGTGCCGGGCATGTTTGTCTGCATCAGAATAAACCGCGACCGTGGTTAAGCCCATTTGTTTTGCGCTGCGCATTACTCGGCACGCAATTTCTCCACGATTGGCAATCAGTATTTTTTGTAATCGTTGTGTGTTCATAATCAATCCTACAGTTGCCAAGCGGGTGGGCGTTTATCAAAAAAAGCAGTTAGCCCTTCTTGGCCTTCCTCAGATACGCGAATTTTTGCAATACGCTCTGCGGTAAGCTCAATGAGTTCATCGGTTATTGGTTTATTTGCTACATCGTTAATTAATGCTTTTGCGGCTTTTACTGCAACAGGTCCGTTATCAATCAGTGTTTGCAGCATATTATCGAGCGCACAGTCTAAATTACCGGTTACTTGATGAATTAAACCAAGTTGCTTAGCAGTATGTGCATCAAACACTTCAGCCGTTAAAAAGTACCTGCGAGCAGCGCGTTCACCAATCGCTTTAATGACATACGGGCTAATAACAGCCGGAATAAGGCCAAGCTTTACTTCGCTTAAACAAAATTGCGCATCGTCTTTACTAAGGGCTATGTCGCAACAGGCAATTAAGCCCAGTGCACCACCAAAAGCAGCACCTTGCACAGCGCAAATTGTAGGGTGGGGCGAGTTTGCCAGCACCTGCATTAATTTAGCCAATTGCATCGAATCAGCCAAGTTATCTGCGTAGCTGTTATCAGCCATCGACTTCATCCAGGCTAAATCGGCACCGGCTGAAAAATGCTTACCTTCTGTTTTTAAAACCAAAGCGCGAATATCAAGCGTATTTGCATGTTCAATACACTGAATCAGCTCATGTATTACTTCGCTGTTAAATGCGTTTCTTTTTTCTGGGCGGCTTAATACAAGTACAGCCACATTAGATTTTGTTATTTGTAGTGTTACTGACATTTTGCGCTCCGGTTACATTCTAAATACGCCAAATTTCGAATCACGTTTTGGTGCGTTGTTCGCAGCCGTTAACGCAAGCCCTAATACATTACGCGTATCGGCAGGGTCTATAATACCGTCATCCCACAAGCGTGCGCTGGCGTAATACGGATGACCTTGCTCTTCGTACTGGTCAATAATTGGCTTTTTAAAGTCACTGATTTCTTGCTCGCTCATGCTTTGACCTTTGCGTGCTAAACCATCTTGTTTAACTTGCGCCATTACACCCGCTGCTTGTTCGCCGCCCATGACCGAAATTCGGGCATTAGGCCACATCCACATCATGGTTGGTTCAAATGCACGGCCACACATTCCGTAGTTACCTGCGCCGTAAGAGCCGCCAATAAGTACTGTAAATTTAGGCACATCAGCACACGAAACCGCCATCACCATTTTAGCGCCGTGCTTTGCAATGCCTTCGGCTTCGTATTTTTTACCCACCATAAAGCCGGTAATATTTTGTAAAAACACTAAAGGAATATTGCGCTGAGCACACAGCTGAATAAAGTGCGCGCCTTTTTGCGCCGACTCACTAAATAAAATACCGTTATTAGCCACTATGCCAACGGGGTTGCCATAAATGCTGGCAAAACCGGTGACTAACGTTTCACCAAAATAGCGTTTAAATTCATCAAATGATGAGTCATCTACAGTGCGGGCTATTACTTCGCGTACATCAAACGGCTTTTTAAGGTCGGTGCCTACAATGCCGTAAAGCTCGTTAATATCATAACGAGGTGGTTTTACATCCTCTAGAAGAGGGGCGGTCGGACGTGTGTAGTTAATGCGCTCAATACATTGGCGCGCAATAGACAGCGCATGAGCATCGTTTTCAGCGTAGTGATCGGCGACACCCGACACTTTACAGTGCACATCGGCACCGCCTAGTTCTTCGGCTGTTACTTCTTCGCCTGTTGCTGCTTTTACAAGCGGCGGGCCTGCTAAAAATATAGTGCCTTGATCTTTTACAATAATGCTTTCATCGGCCATAGCAGGTACGTACGCACCACCTGCGGTACATAATCCCATTACCACGGCAATTTGTGGAATACCTTTACCCGACATACGGGCTTGATTGTAAAAAATACGACCAAAATGCAGTTTGTCCGGAAATACATCGTCTTGCTCAGGCAGGTTTGCACCGCCCGAATCTACAAGATAAATACACGGTAAGTGGCAGCGCTCTGCTATGTCTTGTGCGCGTAAATGCTTTTTAACAGTAAGCGGAAAATACGTACCGCCTTTAACCGTGGCATCGTTTGCAATAATCATGCATTCAATGCCTTTAACACGGCCTATACCGGCTACAACACCGGCGCACGGTATTGCTTGTTCGTACACACCAAAGGCAGCAAATTGCGAAATTTCTAAAAACGGTGAGCCTTCGTCAATTAACGTACTTATACGGTCGCGTACAAATAATTTACCACGGCCTTCGTGGCGCTCCTTTAATGCCGCGCCTCCGCCTTGGCTAATTGTTGCTACTTTACTGCGTAAATCATCCACCAGCGCCGACATGTTTTTATGGTTTTGCACAAACGTTGGATCGTGAGGGTTAACGCTCGATTTTAAAATCGTCATGGTTTAATCCTTAACGGCTTTCAGTGAAAAGTTCGCGACCAATAAGCATACGGCGTATTTCTGATGTACCTGCACCAATTTCGTATAATTTAGCATCACGAAGCAGGCGACCCGTTGCGTATTCGTTTATGTAGCCATTGCCACCTAAAATTTGAATCGCGTCAAGCGCCATTTTAGTCGCAAGTTCTGCTGCATATAAAATGGCACCGGCAGCATCTTTACGGGTTGTTTCGCCACGGTCACAAGAGCGAGCTACCGTATACACATATGAACGGGCAGCATTCATTTGTGTATACATGTCGGCTACTTTGCCCTGAATTAACTGAAATTGACCAATAGGGGTGTCAAACTGTTTACGCTCGTGAATATACGGTACCACTATGTCCATACACGCTTGCATTATGCCAAGCGGGCCTGCTGCAAGTACTACGCGTTCGTAATCAAGGCCACTCATAAGTACTTTAACGCCTTCGTTTAAGTTACCTAAAATGTTTTCCTGGGGCACTTCGCAGTTTTCAAATACCAGCTCACAGGTGTTTGAGCCGCGCATGCCCAGTTTGTCGAGCTTTTGCGCCGTAGAAAAACCAGGAAAGTTGCTCTCAACAATAAACGCGGTAATGCCTTTAGCGCCGGCGTTTAAATCTGTTTTAGCGTAAATAACGAGTGTGTGTGCGTCGGGGCCATTGGTGATCCACATTTTGTTGCCGTTTAAAATGTACTTATCGCCTTTTTTCTCGGCTTTAAGTTTCATCGATACAACGTCAGAGCCCGCATTAGGCTCGCTCATTGCAAGAGCACCAATGTGCTCGCCACTAATAAGCTTTGGTAAGTATTTTTCTTTTTGAGCTTGTGTACCGTTACGGTTAATTTGATTAACACACAGGTTAGAATGTGCTCCATAGCTTAAACCTATAGAGGCACTGGCACGGCTAATCTCTTCCATAGCAATAACATGTTCTAAGTAACCTAAACCGGCGCCACCAAGTTCTTCAGATACGGTCATACCTAGTACGCCCATTTCGCCCATTTGAGTCCAAAGTTGATTTGGAAAAGCGTTATCTAAGTCAGTTTTTTCAGCAAGCGGGGCAATCTCCTGACTCGCAAAACTGTTTACGTGGTCGCGGATCATATCGGCGGTTTCGCCAAGGCCAAAGTTCATTTCTTTATATAGTGAAATAGTGCTCATGATTCATTCCTGTGTGACGTGTGTGTTGTCAGTGTGTTGTTATTTTAAAAATAAACTTACTCGTCTATTTTATTAAGCGTGTCTCTGCAGCGGCGCTCGGCCGTCACCAACTCCATAAGAACAACTTTAATGTCGTCCATTTGTTGAGATAGGTCAGACTTTTTATCGGCTATTAAATCAAGCATGGTAACCAGCTGCTTAGCGCTCGACTTATCAGCGTCGTACAGTTCAAACAAACGACCGGTTTCGGCCAATGTAAAACCAAGGCGCTTACCACGTAATATTAGTTTTAAACGCACTTTGTCGCGCTTTGAATAAATACGTGTTTGACCATTACGCTCTGGGGTTATTAACCCTTGATCTTCGTAAAAGCGAATGGAGCGGGTTGTAATGTCAAATTCTTTAGCGAGTTCGCTAATGCTAAATGTTTGTTCATTACTAGCCGGCATTTTGGCTGAGCTTGCAAAGTTTGTTTGATTATCTGGTTTCATAATTGTATTTACCTCATTCGAATAACCCCAATATAAGTGAAGTTTACGTAAAGGTAAAGCTTGGCGTAGTTTGAAACTATTTATAAAGGAATGTTGGTGCGAAGAATTGACTTATTTTATTAATTTTCAGTAGGTTAATTTTATTTCCTCAGTGTGGCCTAACAGCTGGAAAATAATGCTTACACTTATAAAACTAAAAATTAAGCTGTTTTTAGTTGACGTTGGCGTAAACGTTAGTATTGTGTGTAGGTATTAAATAATAAATGAATACTAAATTAATAGAGCAAATATACTAACAATTATTTGCATTAAATTACAACGGAGTTAGTTATGACTTTAGAATCAGTGGTAATTGTAGCAGCAAAACGCACCCCAATGGGTGGTTTTATGGGAGCGTTAAGTGATGCGCAGTCTACAGAGCTTGGCGCTACCGCCATTGCCAGTGCACTTGCACAAACTGGTTTAGCTAATGATGCAATAGATGAAGTAATTATGGGCTGTGTATTACCAGCAGGCCTTGGACAAGCACCTGCACGCCAAGCAATGTTAAAAGCAGGCCTTGCACTTAGCACTGGCGCTACAACAATTAATAAAGTATGTGGCTCTGGTTTAAAAGCCGCCATGCTTGCAAACGATTTAATTAAAGCAGGCTCTATTCAATCTGCTATTGCTGGTGGCATGGAAAGCATGACAAACGCACCGTACTTTATACCAAAAGCGCGTGGCGGAATGCGTATGGGACATGGCGAAATAAAAGATCACATGATGAGCGATGGCCTTGAAGATGCATACGACAACAAAGCTATGGGTTGTTTTGCACAAGACACCGCCGACGAATACGGCATTGGCCGCGAGCAAATGGATGCGTTTGCATTAGGCTCATTAAGTAAAGCAAAAGCCGCGATACAAAATGGTAGCTTTGATAACGAAGTTGCCCCGCATACGATGCAAACACGCAAAGGCGATGTAACAGTTTCGATTGACGAGCAACCAGGTAACGCCCGCCCAGAAAAAATTCCAAGCCTGCGTGCAGCCTTTAAAAAAGACGGCACCATTACAGCGGCTAATTCATCGTCAATTTCAGACGGTGGCGCAGCGCTTATATTAATGAGCGAATCAAAAGCAAAAGAGCTGGGGTTAACACCGCTTTGTAAAATTGTGGCGCACAGTACTCACTCTCAAAAACCAAGTGAATTTACTGTAGCGCCAGTAGGTGCAATAAGCAGCGTGCTTGAAAAAGCAGGCTGGGCTGTAAACGATGTTGACCTTTGGGAAATTAACGAAGCATTTGCCATGGTAACCATGCTGGCTATTAACGAGTTAAAACTTGATGAAAGCAAAGTAAACGTGAATGGCGGTGCATGTGCATTGGGTCATCCAATTGGTGCAAGCGGCGCGCGTATTTTAGTAACGCTTATTCATGCCCTTAAAAACCGAGGCCTTAAAAAAGGCATTGCGTCTTTATGTATTGGTGGCGGTGAAGCGGTTGCTATGGCCGTAGAAGCTTACTAATTAGGGTTACATGAATAGCTAGACGAATACTTTAACGAATAACTATAAAGGCGCTGCACTCATAATACTAACAAAGCGGCGCTACCAATTTTAAAAGAGAACACACAACTCACACACTAGGATTTAATCATGCACCAAGTACCACTACTTATTAATGGCGAATTTATTCAATCAGCGTCTAAAGAGCTTATCGATGTTATAAACCCAGCAACTCAAGAAGTACTTGCACAAGTGCCATGTACCACCGAGTCAGAAATGGATGCAGCAATTGCCTCAGCCTCTGAAACGTTTAAAACATGGAAAGACGTACCTATTACTGAACGTGCTCGCATTATGATGAAGTACGCGGCGCTATTAAAAGAACATCACGATGAGCTTGCTACCATTATTTGCCACGAATTGGGTAAAACGTTTGAAGATGCAAAAGGCGATGTTTGGCGTGGTATTGAAGTAGTAGAACAAGCCGCTAACGCGCCATCATTAATGATGGGTGAAACAATGGAAAACGTAGCGCGTAAAATCGATACGTATTCTTACATGCAGCCACTTGGCGTGTGTGCAGGTGTTACCCCGTTTAACTTCCCTGCGATGATCCCACTTTGGATGTTCCCGCTGGCTATTGTGTGTGGTAACACCTTCATTTTAAAACCGTCTGAGCAAGATCCACTTACACCAATGCGTTTAGCAGAGCTATTTATTGAAGCCGGCGCACCAAAAGGCGTATTACAAGTTGTTCACGGTACAAAACCACAAGTAGACCGTTTACTAGAAGATAAAGCTGTGCGTGCTATTTCGTTTGTTGGCTCGTGTGGTGTAGGTGCTTATATTTATTCTAAAGGCACACAAAATCTTAAACGCGTGCAAGCCTGTGTTGGCGCTAAAAACCACATGGTTATTATGCCAGATGCAAGTAAATCGCACGTTGTAAACAACCTAGTAGGCGCATCGGTAGGTGCTGCTGGTCAGCGTTGTATGGGTATTTCGGTTGCTGTATTTGTAGGTCAAGCAAGTCAGTGGATAGATGAAATTAAAGCAGGCTTTGAAAATGTACGCCCAGGCGTGTGGGATGATGCAAATGCAGCATACGGTCCACAAACATCAAAAGCAGCAAAAGCACGTATTTTATCACTCATTGCCGGTGGTAAAGAGCAAGGCGCTACTTGTTTAATTGATGGTTCTGACTTTACAGTTGAAGGGTATGAGCAAGGTAACTGGGTTGGCCCAACGTTATTTACCGATGTAACCAAAGAGATGGATTTATATAAAGAAGAAATATTTGGCCCAGTACTGGCGTGTATGTTTGTAGACACGCTTGATGAAGCAATCGCACTTATTAACGACAGCCCTTACGGTAACGGTACCTCGTTATTTACCTCAAGCGGCGCAGTGGCTCGTAAATTCCAACACGAAATTGAAGTAGGCCAAGTAGGTATTAATGTGCCAATTCCGGTGCCACTTCCGTTCTTTTCGTTCACTGGTTGGAAAGGCTCGTTTTACGGCGATACACACACGTACGGTAAACAAGGCATTCGTTTTTACACAGAAACTAAAACGATTACCTCACGTTGGTTTGAAGACGACATTGCGTCGGGTCCAAATATGAGCATTAACTTAAAATAATCGTAATTAAAAAATGAGTAAATAAAAGAATAATTAATAATAAAGATGGGCGCGAAGGCTACTTCACACACAACACACATAAGCCTTCGCCGCTCGTCACAAACTACTCCCGTGACGGGAAACACTAACAACACAACTAACATAATTAAAGAGGTCTACCATGGACTTTAACTTATCTGAAGATCAACAAGCCTTTGCTCAAACAGCACGCCAATTTGCCGAGTCAGAACTTGCGCCCCATGCAGCAAAATGGGATCGCGAACATATTTTTCCTAAAGACACGATTAAAGCAGCGGGCGAGCTTGGTTTTTGTGGTTTATACACGCCAGAGGAAGCAGGCGGCCTTGGTTTATCTCGTTTAGATTCGAGTATTATTTTTGAACAACTTGCTATGGGTTGTACCGCAACAACGGCCATGTTAACCATTCATAATATGGCTACCTGGATGGTAGCAAGTTTTGGTACCGATGCCGTTAAAGACAAATACGTAGAGCAATTAGTAATGGGCGAGTTACTTGCCTCTTACTGTTTAACAGAGCCAGGCTCGGGCTCAGACGCCGCATCACTTAAAACAAAAGCCGTGCTTGAGGGCGATGAGTACGTTATTAACGGCTCAAAAATGTTTATATCGGGCGCGGGCGAAACCGAAGTATTAGTGGTAATGGCACGTACAGGCGGCGAAGGCGCTGCGGGTATTTCGGCATTTGTAGTCCCGGCCGACGCAAAAGGCGTTGAATACGGCAAAGCCGAAGAAAAAATGGGTTGGAACGCACAACCTACACGCCTAATTAGCTTTGAAGATGTACGCATTCCTGCGCATAACTTATTAGGCGCAGAGGGCGAAGGCTTTAAATTTGCGATGCAAGGCCTTGATGGCGGTCGAATTAACATTGCCACATGTTCAATTGGTACAGCGCAAGCGGCGCTTAATACAGCCCGTGAATATTTAAAAGAACGTACACAATTTGGTAAACCATTGGCTGCGTTTCAAGCATTGCAATTTAAAATTGCCGATATGAACACCGAGCTTGTAGCTGCGCGCCAAATGGTTAGGCTTGCTGCATTTAAACTTGATAATAACGACGTTGAAAAAACCACTTACTGCGCCATGGCTAAACGTTTTGCTACCGATGTTGGCTTTACCGTGTGTAACGACGCACTGCAAATTCATGGTGGTTACGGTTACATAAAAGAATACCCGCTTGAGCGCCATGTACGTGATGTACGCGTTCATCAAATTTTAGAAGGCACTAACGAAATTATGCGTGTAATTATAGCGCGCCGTATTTTAGCGCAGTCTGCAAACGACGTTTTATAAGGAGCAATGTATGTCAGAATCTAAATCTAATCCGAGTATTGAACTAACAACCGAAGGTCATGTTGCTATTTTAACGATGTCTAACCCGCCAGCAAACACCTGGACAAAAGACACCCTAGTTGATTTAAAAAATACCGTTAATGAGCTTAATAATAATAAAAATATTTATGCATTAGTACTGACAGGTGAAGGCGAGAAGTTTTTTAGCGCAGGTGCCGACCTAAACGTATTTGCTGGTGGCGATAAAGGCGTAGCCGCCGATATGTCGCGTGTATTTGGTGAAGCATTTGAAGCGCTTACTAATTTTAGAGGCGTGTCGGTTGCAGCCATAAACGGCTATGCAATGGGCGGCGGGCTAGAAGTCGCCCTTGCGTGCGACGTACGTATAGCGGAAGAGCAAGCACAAATGGCGCTCCCTGAAGCTAAAGTTGGCTTATTACCGTGTGCGGGTGGGACACAAAATTTAGCATGGCTTGTAGGCGAAGGCTGGGCAAAGCGCATGATTTTATGCGGCGAGCGCTTAAAAGCTGATAAAGCCCTGCAAATCGGCTTAGTAGAAGAAGTAGTACCACAAGGTGAAAGCTTTGCAGCAGCATTAAAACTGGCAAACCAAGTGGCCGATCAAAGCCCTACCTCAGTTGCAGCATGTAAAACATTGATTCAAAAAGGGCGCCATCAACCAATGGCAAGTGTATTGCCTCTTGAGCGCGAGTTATTTGTTGGTTTATTTGATACCGAAGATCAACAAGAGGGCGTAAATGCCTTTTTAGAAAAACGCCGAGCTAACTGGGTAAACGGCTAATGAGTGCTTTAACATTATTAAATAGCGCCGATGAGCCCGTGGTATTTGAAACCGCAACCGCAGAAAATGGCAGTTTAATTGGGCTTATTACACTCAACGCGCCAAAAGCGTTAAATGCACTTAATTTTGAGATGATCAAGTTACTTGAACCGCAATTGCGAGCTTGGCAAGACGATGATGCTATTGCAATGGTGTTGTTAAAAGGCGCAGGCGATAAAGCATTTTGTGCAGGCGGCGATGTTGTAAGCCTTCATCATGCAATGGCGCAAGGTAAACCAACAAGCTTAGTTGAAGAGTTTTTTACGCTAGAGTACAAGCTTGATTACCTTATTCATACCTTTGATAAACCTATCCTCGTTTGGGGTAACGGCATAGTAATGGGCGGCGGTTTAGGACTAATGGCCGGTGCTAGCCACCGCGTTGTTACAGAAACATCACGCATTGCCATGCCAGAGCAAACCATAGGTTTATACCCTGATGTAGGCGGCAGTTACTTTTTACATAAAATGCCACAAAGTGTTGGATTATTTTTAGGGTTAACGTCGGCATCAATTAACTGTGACGACGCGCGTTTTGTATCGCTTGCCGATCACTTTATAGACAGCACTAAATATGATTCCATGCTTGCGCAAATTTTAGCAGCTAAATGGGGCAAAACCGCAAGCTTAAATCATGAGTGTTTAACTAAGTTATTAACCGATTTAGACAACCAATCAGCGCGTATGCCAAAAGGCAATATAAAAGCTAATTTAAAAACGATTCAAAAGCTGGGTGAATTTACAACCTTGCAGGAGCAAGTTGATTATATTTTAGGGTTAGCTACTGACGATAAATGGCTACAGCGCGCTCAAAAGTCACTTAAACACGGATGCCCACTAAGCTGCGCACTCGTTAGTGATCAATTAAAAACCAGTAAAGGCAAAAGCTTATTAGCGTGTTTTAAAATGGAGCTGGGTATGTCGGTTCGCGCTGGCGAAGTAGGCGAGTTTCAAGAAGGTGTAAGGGCGCTATTAATAGATAAAGACGGTGCGCCAAATTGGCAATATAAAACACTAAGTGATGTACCACAAACAATAATAGACAGCTTTTTTGCTAATCGCTTTGGCGAAAACCACCCACTCAATGGCTTAGACACGCCAATACACAAATAAAGGAAAGACGATGACTAAACTCAATATTGGTTTTATCGGCTTAGGCAATATGGGCGGCCCAATGGCGGCTAACTTAATTAAAGCTGGACATACTGTGAGTGTGTTTGATTTAAACCAGTCGGTCGTAAATGAACTTGCAAGCAAAGGCGCAAAAGCCGCAGTTGATGCAAAGCAGTGCGCAACCAATGCTGACGTACTTATTAGTATGTTACCTGCAGGCAAACATGTTAAATCGCTGTATTTGGGTAATAACGACGACAGCGGTTTAATTAATGTGCTAAGCAAAAATACATTAGTAATTGATTGCTCAACAATAGATGCAGGATCAGCACGCACTGTAGGCAGTGCACTTGGCAAACAAGGCATAAGCTTTGTAGATGCACCGGTATCGGGCGGTGTTGCAGGCGCAACCGCAGGCACACTTACTTTTATTGTAGGCGGCGAGAAAGCCGCGTTTAATAAAGCACATACAGTGCTGAGTGATATGGGTAAAAACATATTTCATGCAGGCGATATTGGTGCAGGGCAAGTAGCAAAAATATGTAATAACATGTTACTCAGTATTTTAATGGCAGGCACCAGCGAAGCACTGCAAATGGGTATTAATAACGGCCTCGATCCTAAAGTACTTAGCGACATAATGACCGCAAGTTCTGGGCGAAACTGGACGCTTGAACTTTACAACCCTTGCCCAGGTGTAATGGATACAGCCCCAGCAAGTAACGATTACAAACCTGGCTTTATGGTGGATTTAATGGCTAAAGATTTAGGCCTTGCTATGGAAGCCGCGCAGCAAAGTAATTCATCAACCCCTATGGGTTCAATGGCTAAAAATTTATACACTATGCTGCAGCACCAAGGTGCGGGTAGTGATGACTTTAGTGCCATTTTTAAACTGTTTTCAAAGTAGGAGCAACGCGTGGAAATTAAAAATAACACGGTAGTAATAACCGGTGGCGCACAAGGTTTAGGCTTTGCAATGGCGCAAAAGTTTGCACTTATGGGTGCTAACATTGCTTTAATAGATATGGCACAAGACTTATTAAACAACGCATGCAAGCAATTAACACAGCTTGAAGGTGTAACCAGCAATATTAAAGGTTATGCCGCAAACGTAACAAATGAGAGCGAAGTAGAAAACGTATTTAATACCATTAACAGCGATTTTGGCCACATTGGTGTGCTTATAAACAACGCAGGTATTTTACGCGACGGCATGTTTATAAAGGCTAAAGACGGTAAAGTCGTTAAAAAAATGTCTCTTGAGCAATTTCAATCAGTTATTGATGTAAACCTGACCGGTGTGTTTTTAGCAGGGCGGGAAGCTGCAAGCCACATGATTGAATCAGGCAAAGGCGGCGTTATAGTCAATATGTCGAGCGTAGCGCGAGCAGGTAACATAGGCCAAACAAATTACGCGGCATCAAAAGCAGGCGTAGTGGCACTTACCACCACATGGGCTAAAGAACTTGGCCGTTTTGGTATACGTGTAGGCGCTATTGCACCAGGTGTAATAAGTACTGCCATGACCGACGCCATGAAGCCTGAAGCCAAACAACGTATGCTTGCAGTAACGCCAGTAGGGCGCTTAGGCGAAAGCGACGAAATTGCCCATACTGCACAATACATAATTGAAAACGACTTTTTTACCGGCCGCGTGGTTGAAATAGACGGCGGTATTCGTTTGTAAAACAAGCGGGATTAAGATTGATTTTAAAAGCATGGCGCTTGTGGGCTGTGCTTTTTTGTTTTAAATCGGGGAGTTTATAATCTTGAAAAGGACTGATAACGGCGTTGGAAATTTGTTGTGAAATTAGTTGCTCGTTTGCTCTTAATAAAACCTAATGAGAGTGGCTTTTTAATCACTTCTTTAAATAAAAAGCTCAACGCATTTAAGGCTTGTGTTTGAGTGTTAGGAGCAACATTTTGTTGGTTGACTAAACGAGTTTAAAAAAGCTAAAAAAAGTTCGACCTCATTATCTCCCATCGTTGTTGGGTGCCTCATAGAGTTAAATCGAATAAACGAAGCTATCCAGTATAAATACGCTTTAATAGTACTTTTAGCATAACGCTTTAGATACATTTGTTCGGCTATCATAGTTAAAAAAGATGATTTCATGATATGAATCTCTAGTAAAAGTTAACTGTATATATAGACAGCACTTGTTGTTTTGTCCAATATTACTGATCTCCACCATTTCGGTGTATTTGTGCATTGATTAAAAATAATTTCCAGTTAACTAATTGTTTACAGGTGTTTATTTGATGGTTAAGATAAATGCACTGTAATATATGGATATTTGTCGGTTTATAAAACGACAAATGTCGTAGACAAAATTGTTATGAGTTCTTCTATGAATATCGATATTCTTGGCTACCATAAGTTCCTACGTAACAAGTTAAGTTCTTTGAATATAAGTTCATATGAAGATGCCAGTAAACTTATTAATGACTTTGGTTCGGAAAAGGTTACGCTAAATGGAAAAACCTTTACCTTATCAATCATTGTTGATGTTTATCCTCCAGATGATGAAA
This sequence comes from Pseudoalteromonas sp. NZS71, assembly GCF_015864715.1. NCBI lineage: Bacteria > Pseudomonadati > Pseudomonadota > Gammaproteobacteria > Alteromonadales > Pseudoalteromonadaceae > Pseudoalteromonas > Pseudoalteromonas sp. NZS71. The sequence goes on from NZ_JADYWS010000006.1 coordinate 165,972, forward strand.
TTGTCGTTGCTGTATATATTGAACGAAAAAAAATACTGTGTGATGAAGGTCATAGCCAAGGTTATCTTTTTAGGAAAAACAAAGAAAAGAGTATTTTGTCTCAGAAAAAATTATGGGATTATGGATACTAATTTCTATTTTTGAGTTTCAAACTCATAACAACACGCCCTGAGGTGGACAGCAAGCGCTAAAGCTCACTTTCCACCGCAAATTTTAACAGCGGTGATCCCTTACTTTTCAATGCAGTTAAGTAAGTTGATTCATCGTAGGGCGTATGTGTTTTCCAGCACCTAAATAGGATTCGTATCCACTTAAATGCCAATGATATGATGATGGTATTATGAGGTTTTCCTTTGCCTTCTTGCTGCCGATAATATGCTTTAGCCCAAAATGAATAACGTACAGATAATCCTGCCCATTCCACAAATGTTTGCCTTAAAAATTTAGTGCATGAGTACCGCCAGTGTATCCATTCCTTTTTGCCACTGCGTTCGGTAACAGGGGCAATGCCTGCGTATTTTTGTATGTCAGCGGCGCACTTATAGCGGTCACGATTTGACCCCATAGCGGCTAATAGTCGAGGTGCTAATTGTGGGCCTGCACCTGGTAAACTATCAAAAATAGCGCGATCTGCATGTTGCTTATAAAATGTTTTAATTTCGTCATCAAATCGTGTTATTGCCAACATCAGCTGTTTAAGTTGCGGAACGAGGCATTCAATAAGCAATAAGTTTGGCGTGATCACCGCCATATCATCGGTGAGTATTTCTGCATCCTTTATTTCTTTTATCCGCTTTTCATTAATGAGTGGATAGCGGGAATTATGTTGATTAAAGAAGTCGAGTAGTGTTTGTTTTCTCGCTTTTTTAGCGTGAGCAAGAGAGGGCCAACGCAGTAAGAAGTCACAGAATATTTGAGTGTCTTTTTCTTTAAACCAATCAATCACGTGGGGATAATAATTTTTTAGCGTTGTGGCTATTTTATTGGTTAAATCAACACGATCTTGTAATAATTTACGGCGATATTCGACAAGCTGCGCAAGGCATCTAACGTCTTCCGAATCAGGTCTGATAACTGTTAATTTATCCATATGAAGTTGTAGAATTTCAACTTGAATAATTGCATCAGTAGGATCGTCTTTAGCCCCGCTGTGCGTAAATGCTGCACGATATTTAGCGACACTTGATGGATTAATCACAAATAATACAATGTGCTTAAATTTACTGAGTGCGTATATAAGCGGGCCTTTTTTAAGCTCACACGCGACAGCAACAGGTCTGCCATTGTAGCGTTGTTTTAACTCAAGCGCCCATGCATTAATTGACTTAGGATCAGATGAAATCACACTTAAGTGTTGTGTATTTGTGTCGCGATTTATTTCACAAATATCGTGTTTACGGTCAGCCCAATCGATCCCGATAAGGGCAGCAAAATCTGAAACGTTAAAGGCTTCCATTTTGGGCCTCCTAGAGGTAAAGTGAAAGGATAGGTAGTGATCAATAGTGTTTCTCGCAGGTCTTATAGATAGTCGGCATTACGACAATCCCTGAGTATGCGTATTGAAACAAATAACTCCTGTTGGTCCGAAAGTCTTGTTACAAACATAGATTGTTTCCGCTCAAATATTCGTGACCAACAGAAGCATATTCCATGTATTAATGAGATAGGTAAATACATTAATTAATGGAACGGAGTAACTATAAGTTGCTTAAACGGACACAAACAGCTGGCTGTGCTCGTTCCTCGCTATTATAGCCAGCCATTTTTAGCCGCTTAGCAAAGCGTTGAGGCTGTAGAATTACTTTTTTTAGGAACGTATCCAACTATTCTTGGTTGGTTGCTTTTTAACCTTGAATCCATCTGTTCGCTGTGATCTAATAGATATTATTCACCCACGGTAAACTGTTATGGCTAACTACAAGCCTGACTTATCCTGTCAAAATAAATTCATTCCTATCAATTTCGCTGAGCAAATTTTGCCTGGCACCTTTGAATATGCCCTTTGTTATATCGTCGAAAATAAACTCGATTTATCGGGATTTGACGCGTGGTATAACAACGACAAAACAGGCGCTGCTGCGTATCCGCCTTCGGTAATGCTAAAGATTATTTTACTGGGCTATGCACATGGTTTTATCAGTAGCCGTCGGATTGCAAAGGCTTGCGAGCATAATATTTTATTTATGAGTGTGTCGGGAGATATCCAGCCACATTACACATCTATAGCGGGTTTTGTGGCTAAAATGCATGAACAGATTGAGCCGCTTTTTACGCAAGTGCTGATGATATGTGATGAAGAAGGCTTGATAGGCCGCAACATGGTTGCCATTGATGGGTGTAAATTAAAGTCCAATGCGAGTAAAGAGTGGAGCGGCAAATTCGATGAGTTAAGCCGCAAAAAAGCAAAACTAGAACGCGCAAGCAAACGTATTATTGAACGCCACCAATCACAAGATGGACTGGGCGAAGA